>NZ_JALHPM010000020.1:0-53576 GCF_022842525.1 Luteitalea sp. | reverse complement strand
TCAACTCCTCGGCGGCCAACAGCGTGACGCAACTGCGGACCCTGCGCATCAGCAAGCAGGGCGCGGTCGAGATCGCCACGCTGGAGATGGTCGATCCCCTGTTCGGGTTCCGCGTCGCGGTCGGGGACGTCCTGCGCATCGACCAGAACGGCTCGCTGCTGGAGTACGGCGGCGTGGTGACGCGCGTCACGGAGCGGGTCAGCAAGACGGGCGTGCGGACGCGGGCCGAGGCGCGCGGCTGGGCGTTCGAGGCCGACGATGTCATCGTCCCGGTCCACACCGTCCCCTCGTCCACGCGCCTGACGACCGCGGCGATCAACCTGTGCGGCAGCTTCCTGTCCGCGAAGGGCTGGACGACCCCGACGATGTCGGCCGGGCAGGGGTCGATCCTCGCGGCGCGGACCTATCTCGGGTACACCGTCAAGGCCATCTTCGACGACTGGACGCAGCAGACCGGGCAGGCGTGGCGCGTCAACGGCGACCGCTGGCTCGGCTACCAGTTCCCCGCATCCCTGACGCCGGCGCCCACGTCGTTCACGGCCTCGAATCGGACGGTGCTCGTGGGCTCGGCCGCGTGGAGTCAGGACCAGGTGCGGCTGGCCTCGCGGATGTTCGCGACGACGAGCGGACAGAGCAGCGACTACTTCGACCACGTCGAGGCGCATGCGGCCAATGGCGTGCGGACCATCTTCCCGGTCAATGTGCTGCCGCCCGAGATTGGCGTGAGCGCGGCCGCAGGCTATGCCGCCGCGGTGTCGACCATCGCCATCACGGGGGCGCCGGCCTCGATCACGCTCCGCGCCGGCCTGACGATCCGCGCCGCCGCCCATGGGCCCTACAGCCTCTCGGCAGCCGCGACCGTCAACGGGGCGGGTGAGGCCACGTTGGCGCTGGCCAGCGGGCTGACGGCCGCGGTCGTGGCGGAGGAAGGGCTCACGCTCGACAACGGCACGCTGGTGGGGCTCTACGTCAACAGCACGTCGACGCCCCTGGACGGGTCGACCGGCTGGCGCTGGGATGCGACCGAGGCCGCGTTGCGCACGTCGAGCAGCGCGCCGTCCAGCACCACGGTCATCCGGTACACCCCGCGCGTGCAGCATCCGGCCGTCGTACGGTCGTGGCTGGCGGGCACACAACTGAGCACGGGGGCCTTCGACTACGCGGTCGTCCGCGATGTGTCGGTCGCGCGGCAGGGCGACCTCGACCTCGCGCAGACGCACGCGCGCAACCTGATCGACCTGGCCGAGCGGGCGCAGTCGCCGAAGACCTTTACGATCCAGACCGACTACGTCGGGCAGATCTACCCGTGGATGTCGGCGCTCTGCTCATTCCCGGACCACGACATCTCCGGGACGTTCACCATCCAGGACGTCGAGATCCTCGACATCGGGCGCCTGAACCAGATCCCGCGCATGCAGCTCACGATGGTCGAGACCGGCATCGGGCGCGACTGGCGCGAGCCGTGGCGGTCGGTGGGCGCGGGCCGGGCGGCCGGCGTGGTCGGCGTCGTGGGGGCCGGCGGCGGGTCGTCGGGCACCGGTGGCACAGTGGCCGCGCCGTACGTCGGCCTCTCCCTGCCCATCGGCGGCAGCAACGCCCAGACGCTCCCGGTCACGACGACGTGGCAGGACATCAGCGAGGCCGTGCCGATCGACCACCCCAGCGACCCAACGGGGACGTGGGAGTTCCGGCCGGCGGCCTATCAGATCAGCAGCAACACGCCCGCGGTGCCGCTGCAACTGCGGCTCCTGATCAACGGGACGCCGGTCTCCAGCCTGAGTACCTGGGCGTTTGGGAACTACAGCGACAACAGTTTCTTCGCGTTCCCGACGCACCAATACAACGCACCGAGCGCCGGGGCGTGCCTCGTCCAGGCGCGCGTGGCCTCCCTCACGAGCAATGCGGTCGTCGGACGCGGCCGCGTCACAAAGGTGGCATGAGCATGAGGCACAGGCAGCAGGCAGGAGCGACGTGGCTGGTGGCGCTGGCCCTGTGGGTGGCATGGGCGGGCGTGGCGGTTGCGCAGACCGGCACGGCGACGCGGACCCTCAGCGTCGGCGCGACCCCCGCGCCACCCACCGGCTCATCGGTGCGCCTCGACGGCCTGGGCACGAGCGGCGGCACCAACGTGCTGTTCGCGGACGGCGACGGCGACATCTTCGAGCGACTGATCGCCAAGACGGACCTGCCCGCCACGACGGGGTACACCGACGAGGCGGAGACGTGGAGCCTCCTACAGACGTTCTCGTCGGGCATCGCCCTGCGCGATGGCTCCTGTAGTGCGGACGGCGGGGCGCTGTACTTCTCGGCCGACACGGACACTGGCCTCGCGCGCAGTGGCGGCAACGCGATGGTGCTCTGCACCGGTGGCAGCACGCGTCTGACCATCAACAACACCGGCACCACAGCGGCCGGCACGCTCACGAGCTCGGGCACCTTCACGGCGTCGACGACGGCCAGCGTCGGAAGCACGCTCGGCGTGACGGGGCTGTCGACCCTGACCGGCGGCTTCAGCGCGGGGGCCAACTCCAGCGTGACCGGGACACTCGGCGTGTCTGGCCTGGCCACGCTCACCAGCGGCTTCGCGGCCGGGGCCGACAGCACGATCACCGGGAGCCTGACCGCATCCGGCGACGTCGCGGTCAACGGCGGCGACCTCACGAGCAGTGCCGCGACGCTCGACATCAACGCTGGCGGCACGGTGCGCATCAACGACGCGCTGGTGATGGCCTCCGCCAACACGATCCGCTCGGCCAACTTCGCGTCGCGGACCACCGGCTGGGGCATCACCTACGCGGGCGAGGCGGACTTCCGGTACACCTACGCCGACGAGTTCTACACCAAGAACTTCATCGCGGACCTCGAGACCGCCCTCAACGGCGGGCAGATCATCGCCAAGAGCACCGTCGTCCTGGCGCAGGACTTCACCTGTCCCGCCGCCGCGGGCACGGCGACGCTGTGGGTCCGAGACTTCCCGGGCCACGGCAACCTCCGCGTCTTCGCCGCGAATGACTGGGTGGTGTTGCGCTCGATGACGCGCGCCGATGCCGACAACGACGGCAACATCGAGTTCTCGATCGGCGACTGCGTCGGCCAGGTCAGCAGCTACACCGACGGCACGAGCGGCAACGACGGAACGCAGTCCTGGACGTTCACCCGCGGCAGTGGCGGCAATGCCGGCGGGATGGCGTCGAGCACCGTCGTGGCGGCCGACGCCCTGGTCATCGACTACGGAGTCAGCGGGCAGGGCTTCCTCGTCGCGCGGGCGAACGACGGCACCGAGGGGTCACAGTCGCCCTACTGGCAGGCCGTGACGTGGACGACGTCGCCGGTCGCGGCCAACATGGCCCTCCAGACGCGCTGGGGGCAACTCAACGGCGCGTACGGGTACAGCGCGAGCACCTTCGGCCTCTGCGCCGGGAACGCGGCCGACGTCTTCCTGTGCGCGGAGCCTACCAACGGCCTGCGCATCATGGAGGGCGGCACCAACGAGATGTTGCGGGCCGACCCCACCGGCTACATCCGCGTGGGCATGCAGGGCGCCGGGCAGCCGAACACCTACATCGACAGTGGCGTTGTGGCGATCCGTGTGGCGACGACGCCCTGGGTGCGCCTGACGACGTCGGGCGTCGAGGTCGGGCAGACGTCGAGCGGCCAGGGGAACACCTTCATCGACACCAGCGGCAACTACTTCGCCCGCTCGGGCACGGTCAATCGCTTCACGATTGCCGGCAGCAATGGCAATTCGGATTGGCTCGACGACGACGGCACCACGGTCCGCGCCCGGATCGGTAGCACGGCGGCCTACTTCGGCTCGCTCGCCGGCGAACGCTTCCAGTTCACGTACGGCGGGGCGCTCGAGGCCTATAACTCGGCCGGCACGCTCTACGCCTCGCTGAGCGCGGCCAACGGGTGGCTGCTGGGCAACTGGTACACGACCGGCAGCAACAAGGGCTATGCGCAGATGACGGACAGGTACTTCCGGCTCTGCAAGACCGGCATCGGCTGCACGCTCGAATTTGACGGCGACACCGGCGGGATCACCAGCACGGGCAGCTTGTCGATCCAGGGGGCCGCGACGATCGGCGGGTCTGGCAGCTTCGCTGCCGGCAACGTCTCGCTAACCACGTCGGGCGTCTCGATCACGCCGTCGACCGGGTCCGCGGATTGGGACAGCACGCGCGCCTATCGTTTCCCGTTCACGCCGAGCGGGGCCGTCGGCGGCATGTATGCGGCCGACCTCGCGGACCAGGGAAATGTGTTCGTCTCGACGCAGGGCACTGACTACACACACTCGCATTTCTCGACGCTTAGCTCGCTGATTAGCGACGTTTCCGGCGGCGATGCGGGCACCTACGCGGCGACGATCTCGGCCGCCACCGGCGACGACGCGCTCGTTACCGGGGCACGGGCCCAGATGCGCGTGCAGACGTCGGCGGGCACCAACAGCCTGACGATTTATCCGACGCAACTCTTGATCGATGGCTCGTCAGGCTTCGACGGGACCAAGACGGTCCGCAACAGTGCCGGGACGGGCACCTGCACGCTCGTGTTCACCTACGGCATCTTGACGGGCGGCACATGCTGACGGCCCGCGCCATCGCCGCTGATGCCGGGACGCCCGCCGTGCGGTCTACTGGCGAGAGCTACGCGCCTGCGCCACACTGCCACGCCATGAACTGCACACCCTATCCCGCGACGTTCCCGTGCGCTGAGCCGCCGATGCCGCCAGTGCTCGTCAATCCCTACCTGCCGACCTCGCCGCTGGGGGAAGCGCTGCCGCCGACGACCGAATGGGTCTCGCGCGTCGAGGACGAGATGGCCCTCGCGCCCGCGGCGCAGCCGGTGCCGGAACCGAGCGCCGCCGCTTTGCTGCTCGTGGCGCTCGTGTTGTGTGCCCCGCGGGCTTGGAGGCGGGCGTGATTCTGCCGTCGATCGTCGCCGCCGTCCTGCTCGCGCAGTCGCCAGCCAGCCAGCCGCCACAGCCACCGACCGGGGATGTCGTGGGGGTGCCGGCCCCCGTGGCGCTGCCGCCGGAGATTGCCCTCCGCGTCGAGAACGCGCAACTCCGCATGGCCCTCCTGCGGGCGCAGATCGAAGCCACGACGCAGGCCCTGCAGGCGCAGCGCGACGCCATTGACGCCGCCGTGCGCGCGGCCCTACCTGGCTACGCCGGTATCGACTGGCAGACCGGGCAGCCTCGCAAGGCCGACCCGTCCGGTGAGCCACCCGGTAAGGACTCGCCGCGATGAATGCAGACGTGATGCCGGACGAACGGCGGACGCTGGCCGATTGGGTACGCGAGAACGCCACGCTGCCGATGGTGCTCTCCCTGTTCGCCCTGTTCGCCAGCGGCGTCACGTACATCAACCAGGTGCAATCGCTCGAGGTGCGCGTGAAGGCGCTCGAGCAGGCGGTGTTGCCGGCGGCGCTGGCGGCCGCGCGGCAGGACGAAGCCTTGAAGGCGATCCAGCAGCAGCTCGCCGAGATCAAGGACGACGTGAAGGACATCAAGCGGCGGCAGTGACGCCGTAGCACAGACGTTCGCCCCCTGGCCCGGCCTCATGAACCGGGCGACGCAGCACCTGGCCGGTGTGGGGGCGGATGACAACCAGGCCGACAGGGCAAGGCCACCTGTTCCCGTGCGGAGACGCACGCGCGGAGCAGCGTGGCCTTTTCTGTTGGCCGAGCAGGAGTTACCGACCCGATGCAGCACCACACGACGTACCGCAGGCCCGGCGAGCGCGAGACCACGCGATGAACGCGCTGGCGATCCGCAACGAACTGACCGACCGGCAAGCCACGGCCCTGACGGTCTTCGGGGAAGCGCGGCGGGAGCGGCTCGTGGGGCAGCACGCGGTGGCGTGGGTCATCCGCAACCGCACGCTGCATCCGCGTCGCTTCGGCGACGGATGGAAGGGCGTCTGCCTGCGCCCGTCGCAGTTCTCGTGCTGGTACGAGTGGGGCGGGCCGAGCAACTACGCCGCCGTGATGGCCGCGGCCCTGCAACTGGTCGACGGCGCATCCCCCTCGCCCGGGTCCGCCTTGGCTCGCGCGCTCCAGGTGGCCGACGACGTGATGGGCGGCGTGGCTCCTGACCCCACGGGCGGGGCGGATCACTACTTCGCGCCCAAGGCGATGGTGCCCCCGGGGCGCGTGCCGGCGTGGGCGCAGGGGCAGACACCAACCGTGGTCATTGACGCGCACCGGTTCTACCGGCTGGTCGCATAGAGGGTTCGACAGATGCAGACATTCCGACTGATCGCCATCGTGCTCCTCGCGCTGCTGTCGCTGCCTCTCGTCGCGCACGGACAGACGCCCATCGTTCTCGCGCCAGGTGCCGGCGTGACCGTAACGTGGGACGCCCCATCGTCCGGCGCGGCGGGCGCTCCGACGGGCTACCGCTTCGAGACGTTCCGCGAGACCGAGACCGGCGTCGTCGTGACCACCACGGATGTCCCGGCCACGTCCATGACGGCGACGCTGCCGGGGACGGTCCTGCCGGCCGATGGGCCGTTCCTGCTGGCCGTGCGGGCCTTCAATGCACAGGGGGTGAGCGACCGATCGAACGCGCTCCCTTTCGTGCGGGCCATGCCGCCGGGTGCCCCGACGAATCTGAGGATCGCCCCGTGACGTGGCTGACCAACCTGCTCGGCGACACCGCCCGCCCGCTGGATGCCGGCGTGTCGGTGGCGAACGTGACCGGCCGTCCAATGCTGGTGCGCTGGCGGATGACGTTCAGCACGGGTCGGACGCGGACGCAGAGTGAGACGGTCTCGCCGGGCCGGACGTGGAGCACGACGATCCGGGCCTTGTTCGGCGTGCATGTGTCGGACCCGGAGGCGGACCTAGCCGGCCTGACCGTGACGTGCGATGGCGGCGCGACCGCGTGTCCCGTGCTGTGGACGCGTCTCGTCTCGCCGGCCTGCGAGGGCGCGCAGTGAGCCGGGGCAAGGGCATGACGCTCGACGCGATGCTGGGCGCCCTCACGTCCACGAAGGGCGACGTCGCAGAGGCCGCGCGGATGTCTGGTGTCCGGCTGGCGACGTTCCAGCAGCGGATGCATCGCTTGGGAGTGACGCGGAATCACCTGGCGTTCATTCGCCTCGGCCGCGAACTGCCCGCACCGGTGGCACCGGGCGACGCCTATCTGGGCGACGAGCGCGTGACGCTGCGCCTCGCGGACTACGCCCTGTTGCGCGAACGCGCAGAGATGGCCAGCGAAGCCGAACGGCTCGCGGCCGACCTGCGCTGCGCGAACCGCATCATCGATTCACTGACCCGAGAACTGTCTGAGAGGGCCGCATGACCCGACGATTGACGCTGTACCTCGCGCTACTCCTGTCCCTGTTCGTGTCCGTGCCGGCGGGGGCGCAGTCGTCCCTCCCCGACCATGTGTACCGCACGCTCGTGGAGGTCTGCGCCGAGTACCCGTACCCGGTCGTCCAGTCCGACGAGCACCTGGGCGAGATCCTCAACGAGGTCGCCTACCGGCACCGCGACGAGGGCTGGGGGCTGTCGCGCAAGACGGGCGGGCAGCGCGTCGGCAGCCCGGTCGGAGAGATTGCGGAAGACATCCTGCAACTGCCGAGCGGCTTCCACTACGACGTGCTCACGGCCGCGAAGGTCGGAAATCCGCTGCTGCCGAATCAGGGCAGCAACATCGGCGTCATCGACTTGCGGAACCGGCCGTGGGTCGCGCCTGTCGCGCATCGGCTGTCGTGGGCGACGGGTGGAAGTACGCCACCCCCGCCCGGACCTACGCCACCCCCGGTCGTAACTACACCAGCCGTCGACCTCGCGCCCGTGTTGGTCGCGCTGGCCAAGCTGCAGGCCGACGTCGACGAGCTCAAGAACCGGCCGCAACCGGACCCGGCCCCTCCCGACTTGGGCCTGCTCAATAGCTACATCGACGCGATGATCGGGAACGGCCCCGCGGGCGCGACGGACAACCACGTCACCGACATCCTCAAGCGGCTGGACGCGATCCGCGTGACGCTGGAGCAGTTTGCCGCGTGGGTGAAGTCTCGCGCGGTGATGAGGTACTGACGATGCGACGAGGCGCAACGGCACAGGAGCGGTTCTGGGTCAAGGTCGAGAAGACCGACACATGCTGGAACTGGACGGGCCATCGTGGCAAGCGCGGGTACGGCTACTTCGGGGTTGGCCCTATCGAGGGCCAGAAGAAGAACTGGAAGATTGCCATTGCCCATCGCGTCGCTTACGAGTGGCTCGTTGGCCCCATCCCTGCGGGGCTGCAGCTTGACCATTTGTGCCGCAACACTGCGTGCGTGAACCCGGCACACCTCGAGCCAGTCACCAACGCGGAAAATCAGCGCCGCGGCATCAAGGCGAACAAGCGCGAGTGCGTCAATGGGCATGCATTCACGCCGGAGAACACGGTGCCGAACTCGGGCGGGCGGGGACGCGCGTGCCGCGCTTGCGTCAATGCTGCGGGCCGTCGCTACCGCGCAAGGCGTAGGGCCGCATTCGCGGCAATGTGGGTCGGCGGCGGTAGCGGTGGGCAGGCAACACAGGAGGTCGCCCATGGGTAACTCCACGCTCCGCGCCATCGCCGTCTCCATCGTCCGTGCGGCCGTCGCAATGCTGGGCGCGTACCTCGTGCGCGGCGGCTTCGTCGATGACTCGCTGATGCAGGAGGGCGCGTCCGTGCTCGCCTTCCTCGTGGTCGACCGGGCGTGGGAGTTCTGGCTCCTGCATCGCGCCGTCATCTATCAGCGGTGGCTGCTGTGGCTCGGGCTGCGGTCCAACCTCGCGCCGGATGACGCGGGCCGGGCCATACAGATCGCGCACGTTGAGCACGAAGCCCGCGAGCGCGTGAAGGACGGGATCAAGCCGTGAGCGACGAGACGAAGCCGACAGAGCCGGCCATCCCGGTAGTGGCCGTCGTCCCTGTGGACGCCTACGCCGACGTGCTCGCGCTGGCAGAGGCCGAACTGGGCAGCCTCAAGCGCACGGGCCTCCGCATTGCGCTGCAGATGACGGAGGCGAAGGACGCCAAGGTCACCGCCGTGCTCACCGTCAAGGATGTAGCCAAGGGCGATCTCGACATCGGCGGCTTTCTCACGCGCAGGTACACCGGTCGCTGGGTGGGCGGCCTGTACCTGCAGTGGACGCAGGACTGACGAACGGAGGCGGCCATGTGACCGCCACACACGCCGCGCGCACGGGGACCAGCGCGGTTCGGATTGGCTCACTCACCGGACGAGGGCCACGCTCCCCTGCGTGGCTCCGGTGCTCGCAGGTCGCAGGCTGGGCGCAGGCGGCAGGCGAGTCCTCGGCTTTCACAGGAGTAGGCACATGGCAGCAATGTCCAATTACCTCGAAAACAACCTGACCGACTTCCTGCTGCGCGCGCAGGCCTTCACGCCGCCGGCCGCCGTGCATGTCGGCCTCATCGTCGCCACGCGGGGCTACAGCAACAGCATCCGCAGCACGGCGGTGAGCGTCGGCGATACCGTCATTCCTGCGACGCCGAACGGGCGGCTGTACCGGGTGACCACGGCGGGCACGACCGGCGCGAGCGAACCGACATACCCAACGACTGACGGCGGCACCGTCACCGACGGAACGGCGGTGTGGACTGAGCACACGCCGAGCCTCGACGCCAACGCCAACGTGACCGAGGTCAGCGGTGGGGCCTATGCGCGTGTGTCGCTGACGCGTAGCTTGGCGAACTGGTCTGGCACACAGTCGGCTGGATCGACCGTCGCCAGCAGCGGCACCGGAGGCGCGAGCAGCAACAACGGCGCGGTGACGTTTCCTGCGCCGACCGCGAACTGGGGCCTGGTGTTCGGCCTCGGTGTGTGGGACGCGGCCACGGTGGGGAACCTGTGGCTCTGGGGCGCGCTCACCACGCCGAAGACGGTCAACAACGCCGACCCCGCGCCGAGCTTCGCGGCGGCCGCGCTCACCATCACCTTCGCGTAAGGACGGCCGGACATGATCACGCTCACGACGCCACCCGCCGTCAAGTCCGTCCTCGGCGGCAATACGACGGTCTCCTACAACAAGTTCATCCTGTCGCAGATCGTGCATGACCCGGTTGCTCAGACCATCAACGGCCTGGTGCAACTGACCTCGACGGCCGAGCCGACGATGAACCCGATCATCGGTCGGTTCAAGCTGTCTGGCACGATCCTCGAAATCGAGGTCGAACAGCTCGACTTCTACCGGCGCGTGACGCTCACGACGCAGCAGCGTGACGCCTATCGCGCGTGGATCACAACGCCGCAGAACGAGATCGAAGCCGGGTTCGTGGCGCTGGGCGTGATCGCGGGCGTACAGTCGGCCGGCGCGTAGCGGGGCCCGATGGCGGCTGCGTTCATTCAGTCAACGGTCGCCAGTGGCACTGGCGGGGCCACGCTGACGCTCAATGGCGTCGCGGCTGGGCGCAGCCTCGTCGTCAAGATCGCGCAGTTTTCCGCGGCTGTGCGCACCTACGCCGCGTCGAGCAACCTTGACGGGGCGTTGACCAGCGCGGTCGCGCACAACCCAGGCCGTGCGGGGGCGATTCTCTACCTGCACGGGTGTAGTGCAGGCAATCACACGGTCACCGTCTCGGCGAATACGGGGACGAACGCGTTCGAGGCCGTCGCAGAAGAGTGGGACGGCCTCGACCCTCTAGGGACGCCGACCGTCGACACTTTCAACACGGCGAGCAACAACGGGACACACTACAGCGCGCAGTCGGGCAACATCGACACCACGGGCGGCGCGGCGATCTCTGCGGTCGGCGTCCTCAATGTGTCGGGCAGCACGCTGACAGCCGGCGCGAGTCCGGCCTATACGCGCATCACTCCCGCCGCGAACGCCGAAAGCGTGATGTTTCAGTATCGGGTCGCGACGAGTGCGGTGACCGACGACCGCGGCGAATGGACAAGCTCGACGCCGCGGCAGGTCACGGGATGCATCGCGGCGTTTCCGGAAGCGACGGGCGCAGATACCACGCTCGCCGCTAGCGGGACGGCGGCCGCGACCACATCGGCGGCGCTGACGACCGCCCTCCGTGCTGCAGCGTCAGTCGACGGGTCGGCCGCGGTCACGGGGGCGCTCACCACCGCGATCCGCCCAGCCGCATCCGTCACGGCGTCTGCGACGACCGCCGCCGCCTTGACGACGGCCATCCGCGCGGCGGCAGCGGTTGCGGCCTCGGCCACCGTCGCCGCCGACCTGTCAGCCGGGGTCGGCCTCGGCGCGAGCATCACCGGCACGACGACCACCACGGCGGCCCTGTCTACCGCCATCCAGGCTGCCGCATCCGTCACGGCAACCGCGACCGTCTCGGCCGACCTGCTCGCTGGGAGCGGACTTGCCGCCACGCCGACGGCCACCGCGACGACGACCGCCGCGCTCACCACGGCCATCCGTGCGGCCGGCGCAGCCACCGTAACGGCGACCGTCTCCGCGGCCCTCTCGACCAGCATCACGTGTGCCGGCGCCGTCACGGGGACGGCCACCGTCGCGGGCGCGCTCGACACCAGCACGGGCCTCGCGGCCGCACTGGTCGGCTCGGCGATGGCCACGGGCACGCTCACTACGCAGATCGCGCTGGCGGCCATCGTGGCGACGCAGGCGACGGCCGTCGCGGCGCTCACGGCGCCGTCGTCGAACGTGCCTGACGTCATCGTCATGGGCGCGATCACCGCCTCAACGCTGGCCACCGTCGGCCCCATCACTGTCTCCGAGGCCATCAACGTCGGGACCATCACTCAGGTAGGCCAGTCATGAGCACCAGCACCCCGCAGCGCGTCCGCGAGGGCACGACGACCATCCTCCGCATCCCGCTGGCCGACAGCGCGGGCACGGGCATCGAAGCCGCGGGCCTGACGACGATCACCGCCACCATGACCAGCCTCGACACGGGGGCGACGATCTTCACGGGGCGAGACGTGCTGGCGTCCCTGGCCGCCGGCGTCCTCTCGCTCGAGTTGACCCCGGCCGACCTGACGATGGTCACGACGCGGGACGTGGAGTGGCGGGCCCTCGTGCTCAGCGCCACCTACGGCAGCGGGAAGGCCTGGAACTCGCCGGTGGTCGTGGTGGAGGTCACCAACCTGCCCGGCGTCTGATTGCGGGATGGATCGGCGGGATGGATCTGGCGGCCCAACTCGGCGATCTGTGGCGACAGCGGGGCCGTTGAGGGCCGAGCGCGACGGCACGGCGCTCGCAGGAACTGGCCTGAATTTGCGGATGTTTCGGGGAAAGTCGGTGGAGCGGGCTACGGGAATCGAACCCGTCTGACTGGCTTGGGAATGGGAGAATCAGGACGATTCTGGCCCATATCTCTCGGGGATGGACAGACTGGGCTGGATCTGCCCGACCGCCTTCGCTGCCGCTTCGACGCTCCGCGTGATGCGGCCACGCGCATAGCGGAGGGTGGTCTCGAGGTCGGCATGCTGCAGGAGTTCCTTGGTCGCCTGCAGGTCGCCCCCGGTGGCGTCCAGCACCAGGCCGGCGAATGAGTGCCGCAGATGGTACGGCGTGCAGGGCGGGACGAGCGGCCGGCCGGCCTTCTCCCGCGCCGCGTTCACCGTCGCGACCGCCCGCCCCCAGATGATGGCCAGCGTCTGCCCTCGCACGCCGCCCCAGGCGTCGGCCTCGATGAACTCCCGGAACGCCTCGACCGCCGCCGGTGTCAACGGCAGGACCACGCCGGGCACGCTCCGCCCCTTCTGTCGCGCCGGCAGGCGCACCGTGCCACGACGCAGGTCGATGCTGTCGCGGGTCAGCCGTCGCAGCGTGGCTGGCGGGTGTCCCGTGGTCGCGAACACCTTGAGGAGGGCGCGACCCTTGCCGGCCGGCATCGCCTGCAGGATGTCCGTGATGTCGGCGTAGGCGAGTTCGCGCGGGACGTCGGAGTGCTCGGACGCCCGCGGCAGGGTGTCACGGACGAGCGCCACCATGGACGGCGCGCAGAGCTTGAGGCAGCCCAGCAGCGCGGTGCGCCGGTGGTTCAGGGTGGAGGCGGCGAACGGCTTCGCGCGCCACGTATTCCAGACGCCGGCCAGGTCGCGCGCCGTCAGGGACGTGACCGGGACGTCTCCCAGCGCCGCCACCCAGGCGCGGAGGTCGTGCCCCCGCGTGTCGGCCGATGGCATGGCGCTGATGGTCTTCAGATAGGCCTTGGCGGCGTGCGCGAGTGTCTCGGGGACGGGCGCCGCTGTCGCGTCTCCCCGCGAGGCCTGGTGCAGCCGGTCCTGTCGGCCCTGCGCCCGGAGCTGCTCCCGTGCCGCGTCCTGCCACAGCTTCATCTCCCGCACCGGCGTCCCCTCCGGGAACCGCCGCGACGTCGTGAGCCGGCCCCCTGTCCGTCCCGCCCCTGAGCCGACCTCCACGAAGGCCCGCCACTGCTGGCGCGTCGCATCCCAGCGGATCCCCGGCCCGGGTGACTCCCGTTCCGCCATCCGCTACTCGTCCCGGCGTCGCGCGTCGATCACCAGCGCGTCGGCCAGCGCCTGCGTGATCGCCTCCTCGACATCGGCCGGCAGGTCAACAGCGGTCGGGCGAGGCCGTCGCGTGATCGTCAGCCCGCCTCCGGTATCGAGATCGGCGCGCGTCGGCGTCTGCACCTCGAAGGGCGCGGCGTGGGGCCCGGGTGTCGGCTGCGACGAGACGAGGCGCAGCGGGGACGGCGTGGAGCGTCGTGGCGTCCGTGGCATGGCCGTCACTGCTTCCCGGCCAGCGTCAACTTCGCCGTCCGTGTGTTCCCGGCTTGGTAGATGGCCACGATCTCCCACTGCCCGGTCGCGATGACCTCGCGCGGGAAGATGGCGCCCACGGCCTGCGCGGGCCATGTCGCTCCCATGGCATTGCCGAACGATTGCGGGACGGTCTCCAGCGAGACGGGCTGCACGGCTTGCGCGAGATCACGGGAGCGTACGGGGCGCAGGATGATGCGGACCGGGCTGTTTACACCAGGGGGAACGAAGGCGACGCCGCCTGTCGCGTACGGAAAGGCCCACACCACGATGTGTGAGCCAAGAATGTCGGCCGGTAGGTCTGCCGCGGTGACCGGGCGCAGCGCGCGCTCGGCCTCCTTGCGCGCCTCAACGACGCGCGCATAGGGCGTGGTCACGCGGAACGGCCCCATCTTGTAGGCACCGTCATGCTTGGTGTCGGCCAGCGCCGCGGCGACCTGCTGCGGGCTGAGCGCTTGGCCCTCGGACGTTGTCGCGAATGCAAGGACAATCAAGCACAGGGCAGATACACGCATCATGCGGACGTTCATGTTGCTCGCCTACGGAAAGTTCCAAGCGCTGCTGAACTGAATCACCTTGGCGGGTGACTTCCTGCGCGATTCGTTCAACTCGCCAAACCGCCCCGTTTCCTGACTAGGCCGCAACCTGCCCGATTGGTTCGTCATCAGGCCGGCCTCTGCTTGATCCGCTTGGGCGGGGGGCGCCGATCAACCCTGACCGTCCCTGCCCATTCGCCACCTGGCCGCGGCTTGCTGCGGGTACGGACACCCTCTATGAAGGCGTCGATTGGCACCCCGCAGGCCGTCGCAAGGCGTTGCAGCGTCGCCGACGACGGCGGATAGATCCGGTTCAGCAGATTCTCCATCTGCGTACGGTTGATCTGCGCTTCCTTGGCAAGCGCTTCAACCCCATACCCGCACTGTTCCCGAATCTGGTCGAGCCTGTCGCCAAACGGCACCACTGTGGGCGGATTCTCGCCTGCGCGAAATGTTGTTGACAAGCGTTCCGACGGTACGTACAGTACGTCAATCATGACGTACGTACATACGAACACCCTGCGCGTGCGGCGAGCCGAGCGAGCCGTGAACCAGTTCGACGTGGCGGCGGTGCTCGGCATCTCCCGCGACCGCTACTGGCGCATCGAGAAGGGCTACGCGCAGCCGACCGACGCGGAACGCGAGGCGCTGGTCCGCTACTTCGATGTGCCTCACGCCGTGCTGTTTCCTGAGCACGCGAAAGCCTCCTAACCCTTCGCGACCACCCGCTGGCGCTCGCGCTCGAGACGCGCGACCAAGCGGAGGTAGCGAGCCTGCGCACGACGGACGCGGGCGATGAGGGTGGCGAGGCGGACGACATCGGATGTCGGCATGCCCGGCAGCGTACGGCGGGGTGGGGCAGGGCGGCTACCTGACAACGGCTATCGAAAGTTACGGCGAAGGGTCTGACATGGACATGCGGGCAAGCGTGCGAGCGGTGGAACAAAAGCTGGCCTTGAAGGCACAGATCGACGGCGCGCGTCGGCCCCCGAAGGCCATCGCGGACATCGTCGGCGTCGCGCCGCAGACGTTGCACGGGTGGGCGGACGTCTCGATCGACTCGCACATCCCAGGCGCCCGGATCCCCGCGTTCCTGTCGGCGACGGAAGGTCGCGGGCAGTCCTCGCCGCTCCTGGCCTACTGGGCGGAGTTGGTGGGGCAGACGGTGGTGTCGCTGCCGCAGGCCGGATGCGAGCGCGCCGACGTGCAGCAGCTCGCGGAACTGGCGGGTGCCTTCGCGGCGCTGCTCACGCACCACGCCGTCGCCTCACGGGATGGCCGCTGGACGGAGAAGGAGGTCGCGGAGTTGCGATCCATCGCCACGGAACTCGCCGCCCGCGCCATGGCGCAGCTCGCGTATGCCGAGCGTCAGGTCAGTCCGGTCGTTGAACTCGCCTCGTCCCGGAGATCCGCATGAGCGCGGCACGCTTCGGCGCGGACGCCTCGCTGTCATCGGCTCTCACCGCACTGGCCCCCTCGTCGGAGGCCGCTGGTGCATCGCAGTCCCCCGCTGTCGCTGCTGCTGTGCCCCCGCATGCGCCCGTCCCGGCCGACGTTCCGGGCGGGCGTCCTTCCCGGCGGCGCGTGGTGCGACTGGAGGACCTGGGCGAGACGCTGACGCTGGAGCAGTTGCTGTCGGTGCTGGGGATGGGGCGGTCGACGGCGAAGCGGCGGATGCAGGCGGGCACCTTCCCGATCCCCGCGCTGCCACGCATCGGCCAGCAGCCCTATCGGTTCGCGGCGGTGCGGGTGCGGCGGTATCTCGAGCGCGCCGAGCATGGCGTGGTCTTCAGCGTGCGGAGGGCGTCATGAGCGAACGGTGGCGGAACTTCAACGCGAATCACACGGTGCGCGTCCAGCTCACCGATCACGGCCGAGAACTCAGGCGGCAGGCATGGACGGCGCTGATGGATGGGATCGCCGGCTGGTCGTATAGGCCGAAGAAGGAAGACGCCGACGGCTGGTCAGAGTGGCAACTCCACGAGTTGATGAGTGAGTTCGGCTCCGAGATGACGGTGGGCAATCCGCGCCTGCCGTTCGCCATGACCATCCAGTTCGACATGGAGGCGAAGTGAGCCGCGACCGCTACGCGCCTGCCCTCGCGCTGTACCACGAAACGTCGCGGCAGGCGTTCGCCTCGGTGCTCGCGGCGCTGCCCTCGGTGGACGCGCGGATCGTCTCGGTCATCGAACGGCGCGGTGGCGCCACCTGCGCGGAGATCGAAGAGGCCACGGACCTGAAGCATCAGACCGTGAGCGCGCAGGTCCGCCACATGGTCGAGGCCGGGCTGCTGGTCGACAGCGGCACCACGCGCAAGAACGCCAACGGCCGCGGCTGCATCGTGTGGACGCTCGCGCCGCGGTACAGCGGGCCGATGCCGGGGCAGCCTGGGTATCTCAGTTCGCTCCCAGTTGTCGGCTCGATTGCGAAGGGTCCGCTTACCGTTCTCGCCGAACGCGCGCAGGACACGGGGAGGCTCTTCTGATGCGCGGCCTGAGTCTGCGGTGCTGGATCGGCGGCTGCGTGTGGGCCGTGAAATTCCGCGCGAACCGCCACGGCTGGCCGGTGCCCGGCTACATCTGCACGCGGTGCCTGCGTTGGAAGCGGTCACCGTTCGGGTAGCCACGAGCAGCGGGGGACGTCGCCCACTGGAGCAGGCCTATCAAGGCGCACCAGGAACCAGACGTGACCACGGGGAGAGGCCCGGTCGTTAGCGCCACCCGAGGGCGCCGGCACGACCCTCACCGGAATTCCCTGGTGCGTCGGCGCCCTTGGGCGAAGGGTAGGACAGCAGCAGCAGCAACAGCAGGCAGCAACAAAACGGCCCGCCACGGTGTGTCACCACCGGGCGGGCCTGCAGGACCGGCCTCTAGGAGGGCCAGACCCATGCGACACCCACGACGATACCGGAATCCCCACCCCATGCACATCCCCCCGATGACGGGCCGCGTCGACCAGCGCACGGTCGATGCGTTCGCCGATGACGCCCTGGCGGCGGCACGCGGTACGTACGAACGGCTCCGCTCCGCCCGCGGCGCCGACGTCGAGGCGATGATGGCCAAGGCCTTCGTCGACTCCTTCCCGACGCACGCGACGGCCGAGCAGATCAGCCTGGCCCTCGTGCGCCGCTCGCAGGTCATCCGGGGCGACGTCGGCCTCGTCGAGCGCATCATCGGCGAACTCATCGCGGACGCGGCGAGTGGGGAGGTGGCCCGTGGCTGATTCCACCGCCCTCGCGCCGGCCACCCCGGTGACCACGCTCATCGTGACGCCGCAGCAGTACACGCAGAAGCTGCAGACGTGGCAGGCGAACTACCACGTCCTCGCGCCGTTCTCGCAGATTTCGACGCTGCCGCCCAACTTCGGGCTGATGTACACGGCCGTGACCATCAACCCCGACGCCAAGAGCCTCGACGGGGACGTGTACGACAACGCCGGCGGCAAGCTGCCCTGGCTGCAGAACAACGAGCGCGCCCTCGCCAAGCGCGGCCTGCGCAAGATCGCCGAGGCGCTCGGCATCTCCTACACGACCGAGCGCACCGACCCGCGCACGATCGCGAACTACTGGGAGATCAAGGCGGTCGCGACGTATCTCGGCCTCGACGGCGCGGTCATCCGCCGGGAGTCCACGCAGGACTGGGATCTTCGCGATGGCTCGCCGCGCACGAAGGGCTTCAGCGCCAACCAGCTCAGCGAGGCCCGGAAGAACGGCCTCCGCAACTGCGAGACGCGGGCCATCAACGCGGTCATTCGTGAGTGCGGGACAGGCCTGCCGCAGAAGTTCACCGCCGCCGACCTCGTGAAGCCGTTCATCGGTGTGCGCGTGGTCTACCAGCCTGACATGACCGACCCCGACACGCGGCGCATCCTCACCGAGCGCCACCTGGCCGGCACTTCCGCGCTGTACCCGGCCTCGCGCCAGCTCGCCGAGCCCGCCTTCGACGACATCGAGCACGACGACGCGCCCGCCCCGCAGCAGCGACAGCAGGCAGCACCGCCCATCGACGCGCCCGGCAGCAGTGAGCCCGACCCCTCGGAGGCGTACGGCCCCATCAAGGCCCTGCGCAGCGAGCCGAAGAAGCGCAAGAGCGGCGACGGCACGTTCCTCAAGTGGTTCGCGGTCGATGCCCACGGCGTCGAGCACAACACCATCCGCGCCGACATCGGGCGCGTGCTCCAGCAGCACTTCGAGGCGAAGACCCCGGTCCAGATCATCAGCGAGGACGACGGCTACAACGGCCTCTCCATCCTCGAAGTCGAACCGTACAGCGGCGGCGCCCAGGGCCTGCCGGGAATGGGGAGCCTGTAGCCATGGCGACGAACCTCCAGATCCCCGCCATCGGGGACATCCATCTGCAGCAGGACGGGCGGCGCGAGCAGCGGCTGGCCTCGTGGGACCGCATCATCACCGACGGCCTCGATCTGCCGCGCCTCGGCGCCTGGCTCTGCCTCGGTGATCTGTTCCACGCCAAGAGCACGGCGGCCGACCGCAACGACGCGGCCCGCCGGCTGCAGGCCATGGCCAACGCGGCCCCGGTCATCCTTCTCCGCGGCAACCACGATCACGAAGGCGAGCTAACCGTCTTCGCGAAGCTGAAGGCGACGCACGCGATCACGGTGGTCGAACACCCCGGCGTCGTCCGCATCGACAGCCGCTACGGCGCGGTGTCCGTGGCCTGCCTGCCGTACCCGTTCAAGGGGATGCTGGCCGCGATGGGCCTCTCGCCGGATGAGGCCCTCCGGGCGGGCGATGGCGCGCTGCTCGACATCTGCCGCGAGCTGGCGGCGGAATTGGCGGACGCGCGGGCCGACGGTGATGCGGTCCTCTTCGCGGCGCACGTCAACGTCACCGGGGCCATCGCGTCCTCGGGCCAGCCGAACATCGGCCGGGAGTTGTCGATCGCCGCCGAGCACCTGGCCCTCTTCGCCGACATGCCGAAGGTCGCCGGCCACATCCACAAATCGCAGGACATCCACGGCCTGACGTACGCCGGATCCATCGCGCGCCAGTCCTTTGGAGAGACCGAGGACAAGCGATATCTCGTGGTGGCGCTCGGCCCGGCGCAGGGGCAGCACGCGGTGTCGTCCCGCCCGCTGGACGTGCCGGCGATGCTCCACGTCGAGGGCACGCTCTCGCGCGAGGGCTTCGCGCACGACCTGCCGGCCGGCACGGACATCGAGGGCGCGGAGGTGCGGGTGCGCTACCGCTACGCCCAGTCTGAGCAGCGGTTCCTCGACCACGCCTCGGTGCGCGTGCCCTTCGCGGGGGCGGCGACGCTGCAGGTCGAGCCCATCGCGGTCCCTGACCGGGCGCTCCGTGCCCCTGCGGTGGCCCAGGCGGTGACGCTCGCCGACAAGCTCACCGCGTGGGCGCTGGCGACCGACACCGTGACCCCGGCCAGCGTGCTGGAGAAGCTGGCGCGGCTGCAGACGCAGGACGAGGCGACGCTGCGCGCCTCCGTCGAGGCGTGGCTGGCGCAGGCCGAAGGCCTCGCGGCGCAGGAGTCGGGGAAGCAGGTGGCGGCATGAACGACAAGCTGACGAAATCAGAGAAGGCCCGCGAGGCCTACATCGTGGCCCAGACCGTGCGCCTTCTCCAGTCCGCCCTGCCGGAGTTGACGAAGCGCAGCGAAGGTCGCTCGTGGAACATGTGGCGCGGCGCAGAGACACGGCTGGCTCGCGACTCCGGCAAGGTCGTTCACGCGCACGTCGAGGTCGAGCCTGTCCGTGGCGTCACCGTCACAGGAGGGTCGCTTCATATCGACTACCTGCGGGTGTCTGTTGACGCTGACTCGCTCCGTAAGCCGTACGGCGCCGAGCGCGCGACGCAGCGTTTCGCGCCGAAGGTAGGCGAGCGGGGCTGGGCCAAGGCCATGGATCGCGCCGTCGCCTTCGCTGTCAGGGCCTCCGCCAAGGTGGACCACGCGCTTGATCTGCGGCGGACGAAGGAGCAGGAACTCGACGACCACAAGGCGCGCGTCGAGAAGGCGTGGGCCACCACGGGCGCCGGCGGGCGTGCGTCGCTCGGCTACTTCATCGCGAGCCGCGAGCCGACGGAGGTGGAGGTACGGCTGAAGATGGCCGACTTCGACGCGCTTGTGGCGCGGTTGCAGGCGCCCAAGGCCGCCAAGAAGGGGCGTGCGGCATGAAGCTCGACAACCTCACGATCCGCGGCTTCCTCCGCTTCACCGACCCCGTCTCGATCGACCTGTCCAGCCTGCCGGCGGGACTGGTCGCCATCTGCGGCCCGAATGGCGCCGGCAAGACCACCGTGCTGGAGGGCGCCATCGCGGCGGTCTACCGGGAGTTCGCCAGCCGCGGCGACCTCACGCCCTACGCGACCGGCAAGGACTCGTCGATCGAGGCGACCTTCAGCGTGGCCGAGCGGGGCCGGTACCGGGCGCGCGTCAACGTCGATGGCGTGCGGCGCACCACCGACGCCGTCCTCGAACACACCGCGCCGGACGGCACCACGCGCCTGCTCAACGACGGAAAGGCGACAACTTTCGATGCCGCCGTGCGACAGCACTTCCCGTCGCGCGACCTGCTCCTGGCCTCCGCCTTCGCGGCGCAGAACCAGGCGGGCAACTTCATCGGCCTGAAGCCGGCGCAGCGGCGCGAGTTGTTCGGCGAACTGCTCGGCCTCGGCGCGATGACGGCGATGGGCGCAACGGCGAAGGCCCTCGCGGGCACGCTCGACCTCGGGCGGATGCGGATGGCCACGCGGCTGGCGAGCCTCACGGCGGAGACGACCCCCGAGGCCTACGCCCTACTCGACGCGGAACGGCTCACGCTCGATCGCGACCTCGCGCAGGCCAAGGCCACCCGCGGCGAGACGCAGACGGCTGTCGCGGACATCGAGGCACGGCTGGCGCTGATGGGCGACGCGGCGGCGGCGTTCGCGGCGGCCACGCAGCAGCGGGCCCGGCTCGCCAGCGAACTGCAGGCCCGGCAGGCCGAGCGGGCGCAGGTGGAGCAGGAGCGCGCCACGCTCGAACGCACCACGGCCGACACGCTGGCGCGGCTCGAGACGGCACAGGCCGCGGACCTCGCCGACATCGACACGAAGCTGGCTGGCAACGCGACCATCCAGGGCATGGCGGGCGCCATCCGCGCGGCGGTCGCGGAAGTCGCCAGTCTCGACCAGCGGATCGCCGACCTGCGCGACATGCTCGACGCCGCCACCCGCCAGCACTGGGCGACGGTGGAGCAGCTCACCGCGGCCGAGCGGGAACTTGCCGCCCTCGGGACGGTGGAGCAGCAGCAGCGGCGGGCAACGTCTGACGCGGCCCTGCTCGACACGGTCCCCTGCCACGGCGAGGGCGCCTACGCCGACTGCGCGTTCCTCGCCAACGCCCGCCAGGCGCAGGCGTCCCTCTCCGCGCTGGTGGCGCAGCTCGAGCCCAAGGCGGCGCTGGCCGACCGAGTCGCGACGCTGGTCCACGCCCGCGACAACGTCGCCACCGTCATGGCGTCGTACCAGGCCGACATCACCACGGCCGCGCAGGCCCGGGCGGTCGCGGCGAAGACCGCCGACTATGCGCCCAAGCTCGAGGCCTCCGAGGCCCGGGTGCAGGAGTTGCACGCCCTGCGGGCGCGCCTCATCGCGGACGCGGGAGCGCAGCGAGACGCCGCCACGGCACGTCTCGCCGATGGGCAGCGCGCCTTGGCCGAACGGCAGGCGCTGCTGGCCGACCGCATCGAGACGCTGACCACCGACCTCGCCGCCGCGGATGCGGACATCGCCGGGGTCAGCACGCGGCACCAGGCGCACTTCGCGCTCCAGGCGCAGCTCACGGCAGCGCGCACACAGTGGGATGCCGTCACCGCGACGATTGCCGCGACGGAGGCACGCCTCGACGCCCTCGCGCGGCAGCGGCAGGCCCTCGACGCGAAGCGGGCACAGGCGACCGACCTCCTCGGCCGGCTGGCGCAGGTGGAGCAGGAGTTGCTGGACTGGTCGCTGCTCGCGAAGGCGCTCGGCAAGGACGGCCTGCCCGAACTCGAGATCGACGCGGCCGGGCCGACTATCTCCGCGTATACCAACGAGCTGCTCGAGGTCTGCCACGGCCCGCGCTTCTCGCTGGAGCTCGTGACGCAGGTCGCCAAGGCGGACGGAAAGGGCAGCAAATCAGAATTCACCATCGCCGTCACAGACAACCAGGGCGGCGGATCCACGCGCGACATCGGCGACCTGTCAGGCGGGGAGCAGGTGGTGGTCTCAGAGGCCTTCCGCAACGCCATCGCGGTGTACGTCAACCAGCGGTCGCCCATGCCGGTGCGGACCTGCTGGCGCGACGAGACCACGGGGGCGCTCGACCCGGAGAACGCCCAGCGGTACGTCGCCATGCTCCGCAAGGTGCAGGAGATGGCCGGTTTCTCGCAAACGCTCTTCATCACCCACAACCCCGACGTGGCGAGCCAGGCCGACGCGCAGATTCGGCTCGACGCCGGACGCGCCACGGTGGCCCTGCCCCCCTACGCCTTGGAGGCCGCATGAGCCGCACCCAGCAGGACCAGATGAGCCAGAACGAGCGCCTTGTGCAGCATGTCCACGAGCTCGAGCGGTTGACGTCTCTCCGTGATGACGCCAGCGAGGCTCTCCGTGATGGCTTCGAGCGGGCGAAGACGCAGGGCTTCGATGTGCCCACACTGAAGGTCGTCCTGAAGCTACGCACCCTGACGCCATCACAGCGACGCGAGCGACGTGCCCTCGAGGCGATCTACATGGCGGCGCTTGCAATGCTAGACGGGGAGCCGTTGCCGGAAGAGGCGAGGCGGCGCCTCGACAAGCCGGCAGACGAGGACGAGTCGACGCAGCAGGACGACTCGCCGTCAGACGAGCCGCAGCGCATGCCGTCTGCCGCTCCGCGCGCAGCTCAGCAGCCGCTGGCCTTGAAAGATCCGGACGAGGCACGGGCCGAAGGCGGCGCGGCCGCGGAGGCTGGCAAGCGCATCTACGACAACCCCTACGGCGCGGGTGACCCCTGCCGGGCGGCCTGGGACGAGGGCTGGTGCGCGCAGCGCAAGTCGCACGGCATGGACCTGCCGGAGGCGTATCAGCGCCGGACCACGAAGCCCGCGGAGAAACCGTCCGAGCCGGCGACGGAGCCGCCCCATGGCGATGCTGAGGGCGACGACCTCAAGAAGGGCGCGGCCTGATGTCGACCGATCGTGACGCGGTTGCCCGCGCTTTGCGAGACGTGGCGAAGTTCGCCGAAGTCCTGCAGCCCAAGGATGTCGACGAGCCCATCCTTGCGCCAGCGGTGGCGCATGCGGTCCATGAGTGGCTGGTCGAGATCAACAACGCCACCGAGTTGGCCGCGGTCGGCATCGAGCCACGCCGGCTGGCGCTGCTGTACGGCCCTCCAGGCACTGGAAAGACCACGCTTGCGCATCACCTCGCGGCCAGGCTGGGCCTGCCGCTTGTCGCGGTCCAGTCTGAGCGCCTGGTGGCCAAGTACCTCGGAGAGACCGGGCAGAACCTGGGCGCCCTCTTCGATCTCCTGCGCGTACTCGAGCAGCACTGCGTCCTCTTGCTCGACGAGTTCGACGCCATCGGCCAGAAGCGGATGGAGGGGGACTCGTCGGCCGCACAGGAACGAAATCAGGCGTTGACCGTGCTGCTACGCCGCATCGAGGGATTCCGAGGCATCGGAATGGCGGCGACGAACGCGAAGTCGGCGCTGGACAGCGCCATGTGGCGACGGTTCGGCCTGCAGATCTCCGTGGCCCTTCCCGGGGATGTCGAGCGGTTTGCGATTCTCCGCAAGTACGCGGCGCCGTTCGACCTCCACGACGAGGCGGTCGACATGCTGGTTACGGTGACCTGTGGCTGCAGCCCCAGCCTGCTGCGCCAGTTGATGGAGGGGATGAAGCGCTCACTGGTCCTCGCGCATCGGCTCCACGTCGACATCAGCAGCCCGGTGGACGTCTTTGGACGGATCGTGGCGTCCATCGCGCCGCCGCCAGAGATGGAGCAGCCGCCGCTGTGGGCGGACACGCGGGCGCTGGGGACGTTGACCGGGATGGATTGGCCGCCGGCCAGGATGGACGGTGCCGCATGACCGCCCAACTCCACCTCCCCCTCACGCCCCGCTACGTGTGGCCCGACGGCATCGTGTGCGCGTTCGGCGTGCCGATGGCGCAGCACCATCACGGGGACACCTGCCCCGCCTGTGACAAGGCCGTCGCCGACGCCCGTGCGGCCATGCGCCTCGCGGTGTCGCGCGGTGAGGTCGACGCGGCGTTCTACACGCCTGCCGAGCGCAAGGCGCAGCGACGGAGGGCGGCGTAGCCATGGCGACCACCAAACGACTGCGAGACAGGCGTCCCGAGACGCAGTGGCAGGCCCGTGACATCGAGGATGCCATCTTCAAACGATTCGCAGCGCCGGAGTACGCGACCTTCGTGCAGGTCGGCAACGGCACAGGCGCACGGACCTATCGCCATGCCGACGCCGTGGCCATGAGTCTGTGGCCCTCGCGCGGGCTCGACCTGTACGGTTTCGAGATCAAGGTCTCCCGCTCCGACTGGCGCCGCGAACTCGTTCAGCCAGAGAAAGCCGACGAGATCGCGCGCTACTGCGACTTCTGGTTCATCGCGGCCCCGGAGGGCGTGGTGCCGGTTGACGAACTTCCAACGCCGTGGGGGCTCTACGAGTTCGATGGCAAGGCCCTGCGGGTCGCCAAGCCCGCGGTGCGTCTGGAGGCACCGAAGGAGATGACGCGGGCGTTCCTGGCCGCCATCCTGCGTCGCGCCGCGGAGGCGAACGTGCCACAGAAGTGGCTGGATGAGGCCCGCGCCGAGGCGGTCGCGGATGCGAAGCGCATCGCGGAGTCGGAGACCAGCTACCTGCGTAAGGACTACAAGCAACTACAGGAGAAGGTCGCAGAGTTCGAGGCGGCCTCTGGTATCTGCCTGGGGCGCTCATGGGAGAGCGGCACCAAGATCGGAACAGCAGTCAGGGCCGTCCTCGATGTTGATGCCCGAAACGTCCAGTCCATCGTGAACCTCTATCGCCGTGGGCTTGAATGCGCCGAGGCGCTCTTGGCCGCGACGCAGGTGACGACCGGGGTGTCGGTCAATGAGGAGGTTGCATGAGCGCCATCATCCGAGCCGCCGACCTCTTCTGCGGCGCAGGCGGCTCCAGCACGGGCTTGCGTCGCGTCGCCGATGCCTTGGGCGCTCGTCTCGACCTCACCGCGGTCAACCACTGGCCGACGGCCGTCGAGACGCACGCCGCCAACCACCCAGAGGCGCGGCACATCTGCGAGCCGATCGATGGCATCGCCCCGCGGCAGGTCACTGGGGGTGACCTCGACCTGCTGTGGGCCTCGCCGTCTTGCGTGAACCACATTTCGGCGAAGGGCGACAAGGCGATCGACGATGAGGACCGCGCGACCGCGTGGGCCGTCCTGCGCTGGGCCGAAGCCACCCGCGCCAAGTGGGTCATCGTCGAGAACGTCGAGAAGGGCATGGGCCTGAAGAAGGGGCAGAAGGTCCGCCGCCTCGCCGTGCTCCGCATCGTGAGCGTCCGCGAGGAGCCGCTGGCTGACATCACGCCGGAGGACGTCATCGCGGAGGGCTTCCCGGAGATGACGCCCCGCGAGTTCACGGAGATGTTCATGCGGACGCACCCGCCGTGCTCGCGCTGGCAGTTCGTCAACCGCATCGCGTTTGAGTACGTGGACGGCGCGGCCGATGCCGCCTCGCTGCCGCTGGGGGTGTCGTAGCCATGCCGTTCGTTCGCCTCGATGACGAGATCGCCGACAACGTGAAGATTCTCCGCGCCGGCCCCGCCGCGGCTTGGATGTGGGCCATGGCGGTCTGCTACAGCAACCGCAAGCTGACCGATGGCTTCGTGCCGGCTGAACAGATCGACCGTCTCACGAGCCTGCGTGGGCGGAAGGCGCGGGAACTGGCCGACAAATGCGTCACCGCGGGCCTCTTCGACGAGACCGAGGGCGGCTATCAGGTCCACGACTACCACGACTGGAACCCCACGCGCGAGAAGGTCGAGGCCGACAAACTGGCCGCGGCCCAGCGCAAGGCCGACCAGCGTGCCCGCGAGGACGCCGCCCGCGCGGCGCGTGACGCCGCCAACCTGGGCAAGTTGGTCACGCAACTGTCACAGCGTGACACTGGCGTGACTCCGCCACTGTCCCCGCGTGACCTCGCGGGCGCGGGCGCAACTCCTACTCCGACTCCTACTGAGACTCCTACTGAGACTCCTACTCCGACTGAGACTCTGACTGACGAGACGACACCCGTCGGGGGCGGGCGACGGCCGGTGCCGGTGGCACGTCTCGTCTCGTCGTCGGCCACGGCTGGAGGTATGGGTTCAACCCACCTGGCCGGGCAGGAACTCGTCGAGGTCTGGAACCGCATCCGCCGCGCATCCGTGGTCTTCCACGAGCTGCAGCCGGAGTCCAAGCGCCTGCTCCGTGTGGCGCTGGAGGCCAAGGGTCTCGATTCGTGGGAGGCCATCTTCCGCCGCATCGAGGGCAGCGACTACCTCGCGGGTCGTCTGCAGCATCCGGCCATCGGCCTGTTCCGCGCCATTGAACTGGCCGACCGCATCGCCGAAGGGCAGTACGACAACCGCGAGGCCGCACCCGCGGCCATCACCCCGAAGAAGCCTGGCCGCTGGGCCATCGACATCGACGCGGAGGTGGCTCGCCAGCGCGAAGCCGCCGCCGCCCGCGGGAGGGTCTCATGACCGAAGCCGATCGTGGCGTCTTCATGGCGGCGTGGCTGCGGGTCTGCTCGATGCAGGGCCGCGACTACGACGCCGACCAGGCCGCCGCCCTGTTCGAGAGCAAGCTGCGCCTGTACCCCGCCGCCGAAGTGGTGGCCGCGCTCGAGGAAGCCGCGGCCCGCTCGGGCCGGTTCCTGCCACCCCTCGGCGTCATCACCGACGTGCTCAAGGAACGCCGGGGCGACGGCTACGGGCAGTCATCCGCCGCGCACGCCCCGGCCATCGAGCGCGACCCGCAGACGGGGCAGGTCATCGCCCACTGGCGCTGCGCGTTCTGCTGTGACACGGGCTGGCGCGCGGTGCTCACCGAGACCGGGCAACTCCTGACGGAGGCGGAACTGCAGGCCTGGGAGCGCCTGGAGAAGCCGACCGCTCCCCGTGAGGACGGACGCCCGCACGTCGTGCGCCGTCGGTGCGCCTGCAAGGCGACTGGCCAGCAGCGAGGTGCCGCATGAGCGCGCGTCTCTGTGGCTGCGGCTGCGGCGTCGCCCTCACGCCTCGCCAGCGGTCCTATGCCAGCCGCGGCTGCACGCAGCGGGCCCTGTGGGCCAACCCCACGCAGCAGGCCAAGCGGGTGGCGGCTCTGCGCAAGGCGAAGACCCGCGAGGGCGTCTCGCACTGGTGGGAGGAGGCACGCCAGCAGCGCGCGTGGCGTCTCCTCGAGCGGACCGAAGTGCTGGACGGTCTCGACCGTGAGGCCCTGGCGGCGCTCCGCGTCACCCTCGCCATCCTGCTCCGCGACACGTACCAGCGCGGCTACCGCGGGGGCCGGGACTCCATCACCCGCCGCTGGCGAGACCGGAGGGCCGCGTGATCGTCCACTGCGAGTTCTGCGACGCGCCCATCGACCGCACGGGCATCCCCGGCACGTACCCCCGCGCCTGCGCCGACCCGGAGTGCCGCAAGGCCCTCCACCGGGCGCAGGTGGCCGACTACCACCGCCGCCAGCGGGGCGACGCCTACCGCGCGGACCTCAGTGAGCGGTATCGCCTGCGCAACGCGGCGCAGCGCGGGGACGCCAGCACGGAAGACCCCGCCGACGTCGAGCGGATGCTGGCGCAGGTCCGCGCCCGTCGTCTGGCACGGCGCTACGTGGGCACCGGGAGGGCGGCATGAACGCCTACGCGCCCCCCTACGACGTCACCACGCTGGGGCTGCTCGCGACGGCGGCCCTGGCGCGCTACTACGGCACGACCCACCGCCGACAGCTCGCGCTGCCACTGGAACCACCCGCGCCAACGGCCACAGGACCGCACCGCAGCCCCGCCACGCCACGAACGGCGCCCGCGACGGCCACGGAGTCGGCCTCGCGCCCCTGCTGGGCCTGTGGAGCCCCCGCAACGCTCGTGACCTGCGGCGCGAAAGCCTGCCGACTGGCCCGGCGTCGCTTCACCAACGGGCCCAGTCATCGGCGACAGAATGTGCGACGACGCGACGAACGGCACGCCTCGCCCACCACGCGACGTCCGGTGAAGGAATCCCCGGAAGCGATCGAGCGGCGGTACCAGGCGGCGCGAGCGTGGCGACGGTACCAGGAACGACTCCGCGGCCTCGCCGCACTGCAGGGAGGCACCGCATGACGGGAAACACCAGCAACCCCATGCCAGAAGCACGACCCTATGCCTCGGCGACGTCTGACACCCACCCCACCCCGCCCGCCCTGACGGCGGCGCAGATGGCGGAACTAAGAACCAAACTGCGCCATCGGCACAGCATGTTGGCATCCCACTTCGACGGTTGCGACTGCAACGGTTGCCGCCTTCTTGACGCCCTCACCACCGCCCAGGCCCGCATCGAGGCGCTGGAGGGGGAGCGAGATTCCAACCGGGCGCAGGCGATTCACCTGACGGCAAAGCTCTCGGAAGAACGCCGGTTCAAGCGTGAATTCGAGGAGGCGTGCCGCGCCGAAGTGGCTGCCGTCGATGCGGCCATGGTGTCACTCCGCGACGAACTGGCGGCCAAGACGGAGTTCGTGATGCAGGCCGAAGCCGCCCTCACCGCCGCCCGCACGCGGGCCGAGGCGCTGGAGACGGACCTGCACGCTGTCGCCTCACACAACCGTGAATTGCTGATGCATCTCGCCGAGGCGCAAGCCGACCTGAACGATGTCGCCAGCAGGCTCGCGGTCGAAGATGCGCGGACGACCTTGCAGGCGAAGACGATTCGGGCGCTGGAGGCAGTCATTCGGGAGTATCTGGCGGCGCTGGACGTGGCGTGCAACCACGTGATGCGCACGGACGACGACTTCGCATCCTACGAGCCGATTGACGCGCGGCTGGAAGCGGCCGAAGAGGCCATGAAGGCCGCAATCACCCCACCGCCCGCGACCACGGGAGAGGAGCCCCCGCGATGACCCCCGACCAGCAGGCACGCGAACGGCTGGCGCGACACGCCTACACGCTGGCCCAGTTGCGGCACGCCTACAAGCAGGCGTTCGACTTCAACATCGGCGACCAGCGCAATTTCGCTAAGTTCCTGCTCGCCCCTGCCATCGAGACGATGGAGCAGCAGCAGGCCGACCTCGCCCGGCTGCGGGCGTTGGAGGAGCTGTTGCGGGACGTCCGCGAGTACGTGGCCGATGCGGTTGAAGCCGCCAAGCACGAGTACCACATGAACCAGCCGTATCCGGTACGCGGGGAGCTGCAGGACGAGCGGGCCGTGCTGTCCCGCATCGACGCCGCCCTCCACGCCCAGGACACGGAGGTGGGGCGGTGACGTGGCAGCCGATTGAGACGGCTCCGAAGGATGGGACGCCCGTGCTGGTGTACTTCCCGGAGATTGGGGTGTGGGAAGTGCGCTGGTCAACGGACGTATTCGATGACGGCTTCTGGTGTGTCAGTGACAACAAATTCGAGGACAGGCCATTGCGCGGGTGGATCGAGAATCCCACCCACTGGATGCCCCTGCCCGCCCCACCGGCGGTGCCCCGATGACCCGCGCCGAACCTCTCTGCCGATGTGGGCACTACCGCGACAGCCACGGCTCACGCACTGAGCAGCGCGGCGGCCAGAAGGTGTACGTGCAGAAGTGCGAGCACTGCGCCTGCGAGAACTTCACCGACCGCGATGGGCCACTGTCGCGGTTCCTCGACGAATTCAAATCAATGACACAGGCGGGCCTGCGATGACGTGGTGGACGGAGTTGACTGGGCCGCAGGCTGCGGTGCTCTGCACGCTGTTGGTGTGCTTCCTGCGGGCCGAGATCGGTGTCGCCGTGAAGCAGCGCGCATGGAAGGTGGACGAATGACCCGCGCCGACGCCCTCCCGGTGCCCTTTAACCCGAAAGGGCTTGACTTCCCAACCGCATGGGCGATCCAAAAGCGTGGCGGGCTCAACCACCATGAGCGGTGCAGTAGTGTCGAAGGCTGGCACCCGCTGAGTGGTCCAGCCCTCCTCTGCGACTGTGGCGCGGTGAAGACCGAGTACGAAAGACTGAAGGAGCAGACCGCATGACCAAACAAGACGCCCTCCGTGCCGCCCGCGCCCTGCTCGACGGGATGGCGGGGACGACGGAGGGGGAGTGGACGAAGGGGCGCAGCATCGTTGGCCTGCGGACTGAGTACGGCTACCAGCGCCACATCGTGGCGACGTGCTGGGACGACGACGACCCGCAGGGTAACGCGGACATGGCCCACATCGCCCGGTCCTGCCCCGCGCGGCTCGGGCCGGTGCTCAGGGCGTTGATGGAGGGGGAGGAATGATGGACCTGACGGCACTGACTCGCGCGACACGGCTCGCCGAGGAACTGAAGAACATCCGGCAGTCGTTGGTGTACCTGAAGGAAGACCGCGCCCCAGTCGTGTACGTCAAGGTCGAAGACCTCACCCAGACGTACGGCTCCGACCGTCGCCGCGTCACCTTCCCGTATGCCAAGGCCCGCCTGCTTGACGTCGTGGAGGCCGAAGAACGGCGGCTGGTCACGGAACTGACTGACCTTGGTGTGGACGCCAAGCCCGAGGCCCCCCGATGACCCGCCCACCCGACTTCGACCTGACGACCGTGGAGGGGATTGTCAGGACGGTGGAGGCGATGATGGAGGCGACGGAGGACGCGTCCGCGTGTACGCAGATGTACTCGCAGGACCCGAAGTGGGCAGAGCTGGCCGGCCAGTACGCCACCGAGGCCGCCCACCACGCGCGGCGGCTGCAGGGGGTGGCGGAACTGGTGAGCGTGTCGGGAGACCTCGCGGCGTGGCAGGAGTGGCGGGAGCAGGGGAAGGGGGTCGTTCTGCCGGAGCCCGGTTCAGCCGCGCAGTATATCTCCGGCCTGTACCCGCCCGCACCAGATGGGCCGCTGTGCTCAGGGTGCGGCATGGTCGGTTCGCATCTGTGGACCTGCTCGTTCTTGGCCTGCCCCGACTGCCACGGCACCGGCACGAGCGGCGAACGGGCCGAGGACGGCGCGCCCCTGGTCTGCACGGCGTGTCAGGGGGGACGGCGATCATGAGGGAGACATTGACCGACGAGCAGGTGACGGAAGCCTTGCACTACTTCAAGGGCGTCCTCTGGCCAGACGACCCCGAAGATAAGTGCGACGACAGCGCGTGCCCGACCTGTCGCATGTACTCGCTGGCGTACGCCGGTCTGCTCGAAGTTCAGCAGTCTCGCCAGCGGCGGTGCGGGAATTGCGCGTCGTACCAGTCCCATCCCACGCTGCCAGACGCAGGGACGTGCGCGGACATGGTGAGCAGGGACATCACGCCCGCGTGGTCCTGCGCCGACTGGACGCCACGAGCCACGACGGAGGCCACGCATGGCTGACGACACCTGCCACTGCGGCCGCCCCGGCCTCTACCGCGCGAGCAAGCACGGCCCCGCGTATTGCCGACGCCACCAGGCCGAAGCGCAGGCCGGCGCACGCGCCATCTCCCAAGGCCTCGCCGACGCGCAGGCCCACCAGTGGCACGAGTGGCGGCAGTCGTGGGTGCGCGGGCCGGAGGCGAGCGGGCGACGCTGGCGGGGGGTCGCGTGACGGACGAGACGCCGCCCCACTTCCCACTCGGCCCGCTGGCTGGGGAGTTCTACGACCGCGGCCGCAAGCTCGTGCTGCTGCGTTCGTTCATGTTCGACGACGGCGAGTTCCCCGTGGTGGTGCCCAAGCACGCCACGAGCGACTTCAACTCCGTCCCGCGCGTGCTGTGGTCGGTCTTCCCGCCGTGGCACTACCCGGAGGCGGGCGTCGTCCATGACTTCCTCTACCGCAACGGCGGACGCTCGCCGGGTGGCGATGTCATCTACACGCGCGCCGAGGCCGACGAGATCCACCGCCGCATCCTGCAGGTGACCGGGGCGCCGTGGCTACTGCGGCAGCTCGCGCACCGAGCGCTGCGGCTGTTCGGTGGGGGCGCGTGGAAGGGGGCGGCGTGACCGTCGCCTTTCGCGTCGATGGGGTGCCAGCTCCTAAGGGCAGCACGAAGGCGTTCCGGCACCGCTCGACCGGCCGAGTTGTCGTCACTGAGACGAACACCCACACCCGCCCATGGGCCGCGTTGGTGCGTGATGCGGCGCAGCAGGTCCGCCCCTCGGTGACGGGCTCAGGTGTGCCGGCGATCATCAGTCCTATTCCGTTCCCGCGTGGGACGGCGGTGCATCTCGGCGTGACGTTCGTGCTGCCTCGGCCAGTGAGCCTGCCCAAGCGCGTGACCGATGCCACGAAGAAACCCGACCTCGACAAGCTGGCCCGCGCCGTCAAGGACGCGCTGACTGGCGTGGTGTGGTCTGACGATTCACAGGTGGTGTCGATGACGCTGGCGAAGCGGTACGCGGGACCAACCGAACGCCCAGGCGCCAAGGTGGCCGTGACCGATGCGCCCGGCCACCCGTGGTACGACGAGGCCAGCGTCGCATGAGCACGCCCGCCCCCCTCCGCGTCGCGGAGTTCACCTGGCGGGAGGCGCGCGTCGCGGCCCGCTGGTTGCGCCGGCAAGCGGAGGCGACGGGGCTGAAGCACGCAGAGCACCTCACCGACCGGCGGCACAAGCCGCGCAAGGTCGTCGCGCTGCCACGCGATGCGCAGGGGAGATGGACGAAGTGAACCTGCGAGAAGACGACATGACCGACGAGCGCATTCGCGACCTGCTCATCCCGGCGTGGTGCGGCCTCATGCGGCTGCTGTACTGGATGTTCGTGGCCACTGCCGTCTGCGTCGTGCGTGGGCACGCCTACCGCTGGACGGCCGACGTATGGCACGGCGACGACCTGAGCATGGTGTGGTGGCGGTGCGAGCGGTGCCAGCGCGGAACAGTGGCGCTTGTGCCACCCGGGGAGGTGTCACGATGACGCGGCGGGGAGCGTTGGCCATCGTCGCGGCCACCATCGGCGCGTGGGTTCGAGGCGCAGAGGCCAGCCAGCGCGGGATGGTCGACCGCGCCGCGATCTCGGTGGTCTACATCGAGCCGTTGCCGCTGCACTTCGATCTCGACGGCTTCAAGGAGTTCCGCATCAGTCACGCGGGCCGCGTGCTCGTGCTGACGCCCGCTGAACTGTTCGCCGCGTTGCAGCCGGAAGGCGACCCGCCGCGATGACGAAGAAGGCCCCGCCCGCTCGTCGCGAGGTGCGCCCCTTGCGGGGCCAGCCTCCCCCCGACGACCGTCGCTGCACGGCAAAGTCGAAGCAGCGGCAGCAGCGATGCACCAAGACGCGCGTGCCGGGGATGAAGGTCTGTCGGTTCCACGGTGGGCTCACGCCCGTCGGGGCCGACTCGCCGCACTACAAGGGCCTCGACTACTCCCGACACGCCCCGCACCGCCTGGCCGACCGCATCACCGCCGCGATGACCGACCCGACGCTGATGGACCTGCGCAACGAGGCCGCGCTGCTGTCCGTGCAGATCGGCGAGATCCTCGAAGTGCTCGACGTCGGCGGCATCCTCGCGCGCTGGCGGCAACTCGGCGACATCCTCGGCGCGCTCCGTGGGGCCATCGAGCAGCAGAACGAGAAGCAGCTCGTGGCGGTGGCCGATGCGATGGACGAGTGCCTGACGGCGGCGGCGGACGAGCGGGGACGGTGGGGCGAACTCCTCGGGCTCATCGACCAGAAGCGCAAGCTCGTGGAGACCCAGGCCAAGGCTGACCAGCGGGAAACGCTGTCGATGGTGGAGCAGGGCGTGCTCGTCGGGGTGTTCGTTCAGGCGCTGCGGCTCGTGAGCAGTGAGGGCGACCGCCGTCTGGCGCTGGCGCATCTCACGAAGGCGCTCGAGTTGCCGGAGCGTACCGGGGGCACGGGGCCGTGATGCTGTTGCAAGCGCCACGGCTCTCGCCGTTGCAGCGGGTGGCGGCCAGCATCATCGCGCAGGCCGAACCGGCCGAGGGCGAACTCACGTCACTGCGCCCCCTCGCGCAGCCTGGCCCCCAGCAGGAGGCGTTCGCGTCTGAGGCGGACATCGTCATCCTGGGCGGGTCCGCCGGCGGTGGGAAGACGTGGCTGGAGATTGCCGTCCCGACCGAGCACATCGGCAACTCGCAGTTCAGGGCGGTACTGTTCCGGCGCGAGTACAGCGAGATCACGATGACCGGCGGCATGCTCGAAGAGTCGCAGGTCTGGTACCCGCGGCTCGGGGGCGTGCTGCGCCAGAGCCCGCAGATCGAGTGGCGGTTTCCGTCGGGCGCCAAGATCGCCTTCAGGGGACTGCAGCACGAGGGGCAACTCGAGCAGAAGGCCAAGGGCTTGCAGGCCACGTACATCCTGCTCGACCAGCTCGAAGAGTTCACGGCGAAGATCTTCTGGTACCTGCTCTCGCGCAACCGGTCGGCGGCCAGCGTGCCCCCGCGCGTCTTCGCCACCATCAACCCGGTCCCCGATGACGACCCGACGGGCGGGTGGGTGCATACGCTGCTCTCGTGGTGGATCGACCCGGAGACCGGCTACGCCATCCAGGAGCGGTCGGGGAAGGTGCGCTGGTTCCTGCGCCTGAACGAGACGTTGCACTGGGGCGACTCGCGGGAGGAACTGGTCGAGCGGTTCCGCGGGCAGATTCCAGACGAAGACCTCCTGCCGAAGTCGATCACGTTCATCCGCGCGAAGCTGGATGACAACCCGGCCCTGCTCGCCAGCACGCCGCAGTATCGCGCCTCGCTGCTCGCCCTCACGCTCGTCGACCGCCAGCGGCTGCTGGACGGCAACTGGAAGATCAAGCCGGCGGCGGGGAAGGTCTTCAACCGGGCGTGGTTCGAGATCGTGGACGCCGCCCCCGTCGATGCGCGCCGCTGTCGCGGGTGGGACAAAGCGGGCACTGAAGGTGCCGGGGACCGCTCCGCCGGCATCCGCATCGCGAAGGACAAACGCGGGATGTACTACGTCGAGGATGCGGTCGTTGGGCAGTGGTCCTCGCATCAGCGCAACGTCGTCATCCAGCAGACAGCGACGGGCGATGGCCAAGCCTGCATGATTCGTCTCGAGCAGGAGCCGGGCAGTGGCGGGAAGGAGAGCGCGGAGATTTCCGTGCGCGAGCTCGCCGGCTACGACGTGAAGGCCAAGCCGGTGACCGGCGACAAGCTGACGCGGGCCAAGCCCTTCGCGGCCCAAGCGGAAGCGGGGAATGTGCGCCTGGTGCGCGGCGACTGGAATGAGGCGTACCTGCGCGAGCTGCACCAGTTCGAGGGCAAGGACGGGCAGGTCGACGACCAGGTGGACGCCAGCAGTACCGCGTTCAATGCGCTGGCGTTGGAGAGGTCAGGGCCGGCGGCGCAGGCGGTGTGGGTGGAGGCGTTGCTCTGAGGAGGGCACCAGCATGAGCGAGACACAGACCATCAGCAGTGTAGGCGCGACAGGCCGGCACGAGGACCGCGGGTATCACGCCTTTCTCGATGCGGTGCAGCAGCAGTTCGAGGGGCTGGCGGGGCCGCTGTTCCTTGTCGACGTCCCGGGACCGACGCTGTGGGCGCAGTACCTGGACGGCTTTGCCGCCACGTATCGGCAGCACCACACCTGCAGCGCGTGCCGGCAGTTCGTCGAGCAGTACGCCGGGCTCGCCATCGTGGCCGAGCATGGGCAGGTGGTCTCTGCGCTGTGGACGCCGGACATCATCGCTGCCGCGCCGCGCTATCTGCAGCTCGGGCTGCAGGCAATGGCGACGGCCGTCGCCTCGGCGCGCATCGCCGGATTCTTCCTGACCGAGCGCCCGATGTTGGGTAAGCGCGTCACGGGCGCGTGGCAGCATCTCGCGCTGTCGGTCCCTGCCGCGCGTCGGCACACCAGCCCGCTCCTGACGGCCTTCCAGCGGACCGCCGAGCGCAACGAAGACTACAAGACCGTCAGCCGCGCGATCGGGGAGTTCACCGCCGCGCAGTTCGAGACGGTGGTGCGGGTCTGCCAGTCCGAGGCGCTCTACCGCAGCGAGAAGGTGCTTGGCCAGGCTGAGTGGCTCCACGCCCTGAAGGTGAAGGTGGAGGCGGCGCCCAAGCCGTACCGCCGGAATCTCGTGTGGCAGGCCGTCGCGCTCGCCCCTGCGGGCTTCTGCCATCCGCGCGCCTCGATGGTGGGCACCCTCCTCGACGACGTCGCGGCGGGCCTGCCCTTCGACACCATCAAGCGCCGCTTCGATGCCAAGATGCACCCGCTGCAGTACCAGCGCCCGCAGGCCGCACCGACGGCAGGCGCCATCAAGCAGGCCGAGGAGGTCGTCGCGAAGCTGGGGATCGCACGGTCACTGCAGCGCCGCTACGCCACCCTCGCCGATGTGACGACGTGGCGATGGACTCCGCCCGTTCGCGGCACGGCCGCCCCGCCCACGACGGTGTTCGGTCATCTCACGCCAAAGGGGGCCAGCGACGTGGCCACGATGGTGGTTCAGGGGCCGCGCCTGACGTGGCGCAAGTTCGCGGCAGACTTCCTGCCCACCGCAGACCGGCTGCAGGTGAACCTGCCGGCACTCGGGCACTACATCACGCTGACCACGGCCGTCGATGCCGACGCCCCACCGATCCTGCAGTGGGACCGCGAGGACGCCCGCAACCCGGCGGCGTGGTACGTGTGGCACGGCGGCTCATCGGCCTCGCAGTACGGGCTGCAGGCCGGCTGGGCGGACGTCGTCGGCATCACGCCCAAGCCGAGCGCCTGGAATGCGGCGGTGCCGAGCGCGCACCAAGGCGAGGCCTACCTCTTCATGGTGGCGGGGGCACACGAGACGCGCAGGGGCGGGCTGGCCATCTTCCCCGAAACGCTGCGCGCCGAACTACATGGCGTGCGCAGTGTGATCGAGGCGTTCTCGAACCGCGGCGAGCTCGACGACGTGGCTGGCGACCACGCGATCGGCCTGCAGTTCGCGGAGGGCTCGCCTGTCACCGTGCGCGTGACCAGTGGGCCGGTTATCACGGAACACGTCATCGACCGATGGGAGTGAGGCGCACCCCCTACACCGAGCGGGGCATCCGCCGCGTGCCATGCGTGCGCTGCGGAGCCCCGAGTGTCCACCAGTGGCAGGTGTGCGCGGACGGCAACGTGTTCCGGGCCGTCTGCCAGCAGTGCGACGTTGCGCTGAACCGGCTGGTCCTGCGCTGGATGCGCGACCCCCAGTGGGCGCAGAAGCTGCGGCGGTATCGCGCCGCGATGGAGCAGGCGGCATGAACGCGCCCCCGGCCTGGACGCCCGCCCCACCCGACGCCTGCCCGCGGTGCGGCACGGGTACTGTCATCAACCTCTCGACGCAGCGCGATGGCCCGCGCTTCATGTGCGCGCAGTGCGGCCGTGACCTGCCGATGAAGCGCGACACCCTGACTTGCTCGCAGCCACCGGAGACAACCCCATGACCATCGACGTCCTTCGTGAACGCTTGGTGTACTGGCAGCGGGTGCTGCGCCTGCAGGATTGGGACATCGAGGTGCGAGTGCTCCCGCAGCATCACCTGAACGCGGACTCGCCGATGTCGACGGGGCGGGTCTCGTTCAACCACGTCTATCGAAGCGCCTGCATCCTGGTCGCCGACCCCGCCACCGTCATCGACGACCACACGGCGGCCTTCACGCGGCATTCGGTCTATGACCCGGAGCAGACGCTGGTCCATGAACTCGTCCACCTCCTGATGCCCTCGCCGGGGGAGGTGAAGGTGGATGTCGAGTTCACCGTCGAGGCCGTGTCGAAGGCGCTCGTGCGGCTAGACCGGCGGCAGGATGCGTCGGCCGACTGCCGCGCGAGCACCAGCGAACTGGACGGGCACCTGCTCGCCAATGCGCTCGGCGGTGTGCTCGATCGTCGAGGTGTCCGATGAGCACGCCCCCGACCGTCATCACGATCCCGTGGACGCCCGAGAACCAGCGCGAGGCGCATCGCCTGCTCGGTGCCTTGGCCAACGACCTGGCCGGCATGGCGGGTAGTCTCGCCGCATGCGACAGGCATCCCGACAACCCGCCCCCACCGGGCCTGCTCAGCGACATCACGCGGACGCTGCTTCGCCTGCAGGATGTCGCGCGCACGCTGCTGCCACCCGGGCCGGACATTCAGATGTGGCCAGACGGCAGCGCTCAGTACACGTCGAGCCAGGTGGCCAAGCTGAAGGCGTGGCGTGAGGCGTTCCCGTCGTGGGCGAAGCACGCAGATGCGCTGGGGACCATGGGCATTGCGCCATTCGACAAAGACCCGGGCCCGCAGGCATGAGCAGCAGCGCCCGCCCGCGCGGCGCGCCCCGCCAGCCCGACGCCCTCCGTCGGGTGGGCCGTGTCATCTTCGTGCGCCTCAGTCCCAGCGAGTACCAGGCGCTCCGGCTTCGCGCGCAGGCGGACGAGGACACCCTGTCCGGCGTGATTCGTGAGGCGCTCTACGAGTACGGCATCGATCCGTTCACGGCCCCGTCCTCCATTTGCGGTCAGACACCCCGCTGAGCCCGCTGCCATCCTGATCCTGCGGCGAACCTCCTCTCGCTGTAGTCCCGGCCGGGGCGTCTGGCGCGATGGCGACATACACGACCACCGCCCAAGGGGCGGACACGCAGCGGACCCACCCGCTCTACGACCTCTGGGCCCCCATCTGGCAGCAACTCGCCGACGTCGCGGACGGAGCGGGCGGCTTCCTGACTGGCGAGCATCTCGTCGCGCACCCGCGCGAGTGGCTGGACCACGACCAGGACATCCCCAAGCGCCCCACGAAGAAACTGCTCGAGCGCCGCCGGCTGGCCCGCTACGAGAACCTGGCCGATGTCATCCTGAAGCTGAAGTTGGACGGCGTGTTTCGCGAGCCGGCGCAGCGCCGCGTGTTGCGGAGCAACGGCGAGGCCATCGAGTCGCACCCGTACCTGACGTGGGCCGCGGGCGATGTCGACGGCGGGGGCCGCACCCTCGATGCCTTCCTGCGCGAGAGTTACCGCGACGCCTTGACGTTCGGCTGGATGTACCTGCTGATGGACCGGGCCGGCGACGATGGCCCCACCGCGGCCGACCGAGCCCCGCTCGTTCTGCGCGGCTACGATCCGCGTGCCGTCCCGGACTGGCTCGACCAGCATGGCGCGCTGACCGCCGTCAAGATCGTCGAGGCCCTCCCACGCGCCGACCTGGATGACGCCGAGTTGCCACGGTTCCGCGTCTACCGCGTGACGGCGACGGGCACGACGGTCAGTGAGCCGGGGGAGTCGGACCGGGACATCGCGCACAACTTCGGCGCGCTCCCCGTGGTACCGCTGTACGCGCATCGCCGGTCGCGCACGTCGGTGCTGGGGCAGTCCGCGCTGTCGGACCCCAAGCTCTACATCGACCTCTACAACCTGACGAGCGAACTGCGCGAACTCCTGCGCAAGCAGACCTTCAGCATCCTCAACATCCCGCTCGGCGCCAAGGCGGACGGGAGCGGCACGGCCATCTCGGTCGAGCAGGCCATGGCGATGCTGGGCCAGACGACCGGCACCGCCAACGTGCTGTTCTCCGCGCTCGACGCGAAGTACATCAGCGCCAACGCCGAGAACGTCACGACGTACCAGGCCGAGCGGACGCAGTTGATCCGCACCATTTTCCGCGTCACGACCGTCCCGCTCGACGACGACGGCCGCGCGGCGGAAACGGCCGAGGCCCGTCGCCTGAAGCGGCAGGACTACAACACGACGCTCTCCGGCTACGTCGACCGCCTTGCCGACGCTGAACTCGCCATCGCCAAGCTCTGGTACCGCGGGACGTACGGCGACGAGTGGGAGCGGCAGTGGAAGGCGGAGACGCCGACCGTGTCGTACCCGCAGTCCTTCGACGAGCCGTCCTTCGACGAGGTGCTGGCGCAGGCGCAGGCCGCGCTGTCGCTGCCGCTCGGCGAGAGCCAGACCTTCCGCGTCGAGCACAGTTCCCGGCTCATCCCGTCGTTCCTGCCGGACGCGACCCCGCAGGTCCAGCGCCAGATTCGGCAGGAGCTGGAGGCCCAGCCGTCGCCGGCGGCCGCGCGGGAGGCCGCGATCGGCGCGATGGCCGCGCGGTTCGATGCCGAGGACGACGACCCGCAGGATGACACCCCCGTCGACCCGGCGGATCCGGTCGTGCCGCCTCCGCCCCCTGACGCCGCCGAGGCCGCGTAGTGGCCCGCACTCCGGCGCAGTGGCAGGCGCTGGCGCGGACCTTGGCGCGCGACGCGGACGCCCTCAACCGACGCTTCGTCGAGGCGCTGGTCGATGTGCTCCGGCGCGTCGAGCGTCGCCTGCCATCCCTGCTGGCTGATGCCGAGGCCGGCCAGGCGACGGCGGCGCTCACGGCGGCACGACTCGGACGCACCCGCACGTCGCTGCGCCAACTGCTGGCGGAGGCCGGCTACGACGACCTCGCCACCGTGGCGGCGTCTGCGGCCGTGTCCCGCACGCTGCGGCGACTGGGGCTCACGAGCGCCGCGTACCGGCGGGCCCTCGCCTTCGAGACCGCTGGCCGGCCCGCCGCCATGGCCGCATTGCTGACGGCCCTGCGGGAGACCGCGCGTCTCGACATCCTCGGGCACGGGGACGTGGTCGCGACGGCGCTCTGGCGGGCGACGGTGCGCGGCACGCTGGGCGCTGAGCCTCCGGCAGCCCTTCTATCGCAACTCGCGGCGGTGCTGGACGGTGAGCAGGGCCGGGCCGCCACGCTGTACGACACCAACGTGAGCATCGTCCAGCGCCTCAGCGTCCAGGCGGTCCCGTCCGTGCCTGGTGATACCGCAACCGACCGCGGCGCTCCCCTGTACGTGTTCGTCGGACCCGTCGACGAGGTGATCCGGCCGTTCTGCCTGCGCCACGTCGGGCGGGTCTACACGCGGGCCGAGATCGATGCGCTGGATAACGGGCAGTTGCCGAACACGTTCGTGACAGGAGGTGGGTACAACTGCCGACACCTGTGGGCGCCCATCTCGCGGTTCGACCCGGCAGCCGCGCTGCAGGGCACCGATGGCCGCGTGGCGGAGGTGGCCGCGGAGTTGGCGCGGCGTCCCGCGCGGGTGGCAGGGCGGCGTGTGAGGCGGGCGGTGTAGTTGGGTGGGCCGACGGGGATCGAACCCGCCTACGCGACGTCACAAGCCGCTGCCTCCACCGAGTTGGCTTCGGCCCACATGCGCGGCAGAACCGAGGTGGAGGGACTCGATACCCACGACCTCCGGGGCTTCAGCCCGGCGCTCTCTTGTCTGAGCTACACCCCGGTCGCCCGGACTGCAGGCTTTCCCACCGGGCGCACGCCTACCTCATCGTGCCGAGTCTGCCGCTGAAACGAGTGTACGCCATGCCCATCATCCCGCAGCGCCGTGTCCCGCTCGCCACTCGTCGCCTGATCGATGCCGCCGTGATGCGCGAGGTCGGCCTGATGGCGATCCGCATCATCCAGGCGCGCACCCGCCAAGGGCGTGATGCCGACGGCCAGCCGTTCGCCCCGTACGCCGAGGGCTACGCGAAGGCGAAGGCCGCGGCCGGCTACGCCGGATCGGGCACGGTCAACCTCACATTGAGCGGCGACATGCTCAACGCCCTGCAGATCATCGAGGTCACCGACGTCAGCGTGACGCTCGGATGGACACGCTGAGGGCGTCGCGTCGGCATTTCCGGTCAGACACCAGCGCAGACGCGCTCCCCATACTGCACAGCAGCGAGGACCGCAGACATGGCACGTCGACGATCGGGCCCCACGTTGGTGCAACGGTCACGGCGGGTCAGTCCGCAGCAGAAGGCGCTGTATCACCAGGTCACGGGTGCCGGTCGCACGAAGGTGCGCCGCCCGTTCCTGGGCCTGACCGCTGCGGAGATGCGCGACATCGCCACGGTGTTGGACGCGGGCATTCGCCGCGCGTTCTCCCGGTCGTAGTCCCAGCCCGCGCGGCGGCGCAAGCCGCGCAGACCCCAGCCGGTCCTGACGGCGTGAGTACAGGAGCAGTCTCGTGAGTGACGACAACCCCGGGGGCGCAGCCCTCACGGTTCCTCTGGACGCGGACGGCAAGATCGGGGCGCTCCCCGAACCGCTTCAGAAGTTCTTCGACAGTCGGATCGCCGACGCCGTGCGCCGCGCCAAGGCCGCCGCACCCGCACCGCCGACCCAGACCGGCATCGACCCGCAGGAGTACGACGCCGCCCAGCGGCGCATCGCGGAACTCGAGGAAGCCGATCTCGTGCGGCAGAAGCGCTTCGAGGAAGCGGACGCCAAGCGCCGCGAGCGCGACGAACGCGAGCGCGCCAAGGCCGCCGAGAAGCACGCGCAGGAACTGGCCGAGCGCGACGAGCGCGCGACCAAGGCCCAGCAGCGGGCCGAGAAGCAAGCGCGCCGGCAGGTCGACGCCACGATTCGCGCCGCAGCCGTGCAGCACGGGGCCCGCGAGGAATCGCTCGACGAGCTCGTGGAACTGCTGTCACGCCGCGTCGGGCTCGAAGAGCAGGACGACGACTACGCGCCCGTGGTGCTCGATGCCCACGGCGACCCGCTCGCAGGCGGGATCAGCCAGTTGGTCATCGACTACCTGGCCAGCAAGCCGCACCACCGCCGCGGAGGCGGGGGGCAGAGCACGGGGACGACTGGCACGACGACCGGGCAGACCACGACGGACGCCAAGCGCGCCGCGATTCTGGACCGCATCGCGCGGAACGGCCCGACCGGGAAGGACCTCGAAGAACTCGCGTCGCTCCGCTCAGGAGGGCGCCCGTAACCAGGAGCAGCGATGCCGCAGACCACGTACGACCTCATCACCGCCAATCTCGCTCAGGACGACGTCAGCGACATCCTCGCGCGCCTGATGCCCAAGGAGACGCCCTTCCTCGACTTCCTCGGGGAGAGCGGCATCACCGCCCGTGGCATCCAGCACGAGTTCGTCGAGGACTTCATGCTGCCGAACTACGTCACCGCGTCGGTGGCGGTCAACTCGCTGAACACCATCACGACCATCGGCGTGAATGGGCTCGGCCTGGCCCTGACGGTCGGCACGCTGCTGGAGAACGAGTCGGCCGCGCCCGAGGTGATGCAGGTGGCCTCCATCCTCGGCCCCAACACCGTCGCGGCCAACCGCGCGTATGGCGGCGGGGCGGTCGGGTCGCTGGACCCGGGTGGACAGCTCTACGTGCGCGGCTACGCCGCCCTCGAAGGCCGTGACCACAGCGGCGCCAACACGCAGCGGCTCGGCGTGCGCCGGTCCAACACGGTCGGCTACTTCGCGATCGACCTGTCGGCGTCGGGCAGCCAACTCGAACAGGCCGTCTACGGCGACAACCGGTTCATGGACGCGGTGGCCAAGACGCCCATCGACGCGCTGCATTCGCTCGAGAAGGAAGTCGTGCGCGGCATCCTCAACTCGACGAACTCGCTCGGCACGTCGGCGCAGACCCGCACCATGCAGGGCCTGCGGAGCTTCATCACCACGATCAACAGCGCCGTCGCGGCCAACAGCTTCGAGACCAACCCGCACCGGTACATCGGCAACATCTGGGAGCAGGCCTTCCAGCAGGGCGCGTCCACGTCCGAGACGTGGGCCATCGTCGCCGGCCGGACGTTCTTCCGCAACATCAGCGACCTGAACGACACCAAGGTCCAGGACACGAACGAGCGCGAGGTGTACAAGCGGGTCATCCGCACGTACACCGGGCCGTTCGGCAGCGCCGAGGTGTTCCACAGCCGCGCGATGCCGGCCACCGAGCTCCTGCTCGTGCCGCGTGAGCGCGTCAAGGTCGTCCCCTTCCGCCGGTTCGGGTACATCCCGGGCCTGGCGAAGACGGGCGACAGCGAGAAGGCGATGCTCGTCGGCGAGTACACGATCGAGGCGCATCACCCGAATGCGATGGCCCGCCTGCGCGTCTGACGCGCGGCGAGTCGTTCCGCAGTACCCCGGCGCGGCGGGGAGGTCGCGCCGGGGCTCTTCCCCAGGTATTCACGAGGAGGACGTGACGCCATGGATCCGATTCTCGAAGAAATGCGCCGCGTGAAGTCCATCAGCGAGATCCGAGAGGCGCGCTATCGCGCATGGCTGGATCATCTCGCCATCCAATTGGCCCGCCTCGAAGACCTCGAGCAGGCCCAGACCGCCAAGAAGTCCGCGAGGGTCGCCTGATGCGGCTCACGATCGCGTTCTACGTGTGCTCAGTCCCGATCGGGCTCGACCAGCGCGATGGCCGCGCGTCGCTCGGTGGGTCGGAGTCGGCCTGTTTCGGCCTGGCCCGGGCGCTCGCGCGTCGAGGCCACACTGTCCACGTCCACGCGCAGCAGCTTGCGCCTGACGCGGCGGGCGTCGATGCCGACGGCGTGACCTGGCACGACGCGGGGCCGCACGATGCGGCGCTGTACGACTGGTGCGATGTCGTCGAGCCGGACGTGTTCGTCTCGCTCCGCATGGCCCACGTCTTCCGGCGGGCGATTCGCGCCAGCTACCGCGTCCTCTGGAATCAGGACATGCTGACCGGCGACCCCGCCGCGGTCGTGTCCCACCTCTGGCAGATCGATGCGCTGGCCTACGTCAGCGCCTACCACCGGCAGCAGTGGGAGCGGGCCTGCCCCGACCTCGCGCGCATGCCGGCGTACGTGACCCGCAACGGCTTCGACCCGGCGCATGTCCCTGCCGACGTCGAGAAGGTGCCCGGGCGGGTCTGCTACATCACGCGCCCGGAGCGTGGACTCGCGCCGCTGCTGCAGATGTGGCCGGCGCTCAAGGCCGCGGTGCCACACGCCGAGCTCCACGTCACCCGCTACCAGTCGATGTACGACGGCGAGGGCTCCGGGGTCGCGCAGATGTGCGCCGACTTCGACCGCCGCACCGCCGCCGTCCATGCCGAGACGGGCGGCATCGTCGTGCATCCGGGCGGGCTCGGCAAGGCCGACCTGTACCGGCTCATCGCCTCCTCGGAGGTGATGTGGTACCCGGGCGTCGTCGACTTCGCGGAGACCTCCTGCATCGCGGCGATCGAGGCGCAGGCCAACGGGACCGTGTTTGCCGGCTCGGCGAAGGGCGCCCTGCCGGAGACCGTGCCTCACGGCATCCTGCTCGGCGGCGACGCCAGCACGCCGGACTACCAGGCGCTCTCGGTCGCGGAAGTCACGCGGCTCCTGACCACCGTGAGTGACGAGGTCGCGCACCGGGTGGCCAACGGCCGCGCGCATGTCGCGGGCTACACCTACGACGCCATCGCGCAGGACTGGACGGACTGGCTGGCCGAGACCTTCAGCGACCGCTACCATGCGCACACCCGCGGCGTGCTCCGGCAGCTTCTGCAGGAAGACGAGCACGTCGCCGCCCGGATCGTAGCGCGCGAGATCGGCGACACCGCGGCCGAGGCGTTCTGTGACCGCGTGATTGCCGGGCAGGACCAGACCGCGGAGGACTACGGCGCACGGGCGTTGCCGGATCCGCTCGAGGAAGCGGCGCACAGCCCGCGCATCCGGGACGCCGCGCGTCGGCTGGTTGGCCGGCTGGCCGTGCTCGACGTGGCCTGCGGCAACGGGGCGTTCGCCCTGGCCCTCGCGCAGATGGATCCCGGCGTCCGCGTCGTGGGCCTCGACTACAGCGCGCAGAACATCGCCAGCGCCCGTAAGGCCGCCGAGCGCGCCGGCGTGGCGAAGCGTGTCAGCTTCCGGCAGGTGCCGGTGTACGACTTCGCCGATGACGTGTCCTGCCTCGCGGCGGCGCGTCCGGCAGAAGCGCTGCCCGACGGCTTCGGCTTCGACGGCGCGTTCTGCGGCGAGTTCCTCGAGCACGTCGCCAACGCGCCCAGCCTGATCCGCGACCTCCACGCGGTGCTGCTGCCGGGGGCGCGCGTCCTGTGGACGATGCCGCACGGGCCGTGGACGGAACTGCTCCCGGAGGGCGTGCCCGTGAAGCGGGGCCACGTCCACCACCTGACATACGCCGACGTACAGGCGTTCTTCGGGGCGCAGCCCGGTCTCGAGATCGGCGTGCTGCCCGTCGGGTACACGCCGCGCGGCCATCGCTGTGCGCACTGGGTGGTCAGCTACGACCTGCCGACCGATGGCACCGACGCCCCGGTGGGCGAGCGCGACCTCGTACGGCGCGTCCTGACGACGCGGCCGATGCCGTGGCTGTCGGTCGGAATGATTGTCCGCGAGGGCGACCGGCTCGAACTGCCGCGCTGCCTCCACACGGTCCAGGCGATCGCCGACGAGATCGTCATCGGGGTCTGCGGTGACGGCCCGCGTGTTCAGGCGATTGCCGAGGCCGCCGGGGCGCGGGTGATCACGCTGCCGGATGTGGCCGACCTGCCCGGCGGGTTCGGCGAGGCGCGCAACCGCGTGCTGGCCGACTGCACCGGCGACTGGCACCTCTGGGTCGACGCCGACGAGCAGGTGGTCGGGAGTGCGGCCGTGCGCCAGTACCTCCACACGCCGTACTTCGCCGGCTACTCCGTCCGCCAGCAGCACCTGCAGCTCGACGCCGACCGGTTCTACGACGAGCCGGTGCGACTGTTCTCGCCGGCGCGGTCGGGCGCGTCGTTCGTGGGCGTCGTCCACGAGCAGCCGCAGACCAGCCCGGACGGCAACGCGGACATCTGGCCCACGCTGGCCATCACCGACATGCAGGTCGCGCACTACGGCTACCTCGTCGAGGGTGTCCGCCGGACCAAGTCGCAGCAGCGCAACCTGCCGCTCTTGGTCCGTGACCGGGCGATGTTCCCGGATCGGCGGCTGGGGCGCGTGCTGTGGATGCGCGAGTTCTCGACCTGGTTGCTCGAGATCGGCGCGCAGCGCATGACCTACGCCGAGAGCATCGGCGCACTGTGCCGCTACTACGGCACCGAGACCATCCAGCAGGTCGTGTTCGAGGGGCGGGCGATTCCGACGTCGGGCCTCGCGCTGGCGCGCTTCGCGGCGGCCTACTTCGAGGCGTACTTCCCGGATCCGACCGACCTGAAGGCGAAGTTGGCGCGGCCGTTCTACGAGACTGCGCTCAAGGTGCTGCCGGAGGCGTGGCAGGTCGACTTCACGTTCGCGGCCGTGCATGGCGGGCTGCAGGGCCGGCGCGCGAAGCCGTCGCCGTTCTGGACGCGGTCGGTCGCGGATGCCGAGGCGATGGTGAAGGCGGCCATGGCGCCGCTCGGCGCGCTGATGGCGCCGGCACCCCTCTATGTGGAGCCCTACCAGGCGCCGGACGTGGTCGCGGCCGCGCAGGCCGAGGCCTCGCCGGCGCGTGAGGAAGTCCTCGCGTGAGTTGGCAACCCAACGACCTCGTGGCGGATGACGACCTGCTCGCGTACGAGCCGACCATCCTCACGCAGTTCGCGGTCCCGGGGTGGCAGGACAAGCGCGCCAAGGCGCTCGAAGACTGGCTGTTTCCCGCGCTGGTGTCGCGCGGCTACGACCCCGACCGGCTCAGGACGCGCCATGCGCCGGCGGCGCTGGTCGGCTACACCGGCAGCACGTACACGCCGCTGGATGGGAGCACCAACGTCGCGATCGGCAGCATCCTGACCGGCACGTCGGACGCGCTCTACGTCGGGCACGATCGGCCGTTCCGTGGGCTGTCGCTGCGGGTGGAGGATGCGCCCTCGTCCACGAGCGCGGCGGCCCGGGTGGCGCTCTGGCTGGATACGTGGGCCCTGCGTGACGTCGCCCCGCCGTGGGGCGTCGGGCCGGCCTTCTCGCGGGGCGGGGCCCTGACGTGGGAGGTGCCGGGGGACTGGGTGCCGCGCGTCGTGAGCACGGGCCCGTCGCGGTACTGGGCGCGGGTCACGGTGACGGCGGCGCTCACGGCCAACGCCGTGGTGCCGCAGGTGGCGGTGATTCGGCGCTCGCTGTTCTCGGGCCCGGTGACGATGCAGACGCTGGCGCTGATCTTCCGCGCCGCGCCGACGTCCTCGGATGGGCCGTGGGACACGCGGGCTGACTGGTACGCGAACCAGGCCGAACTGGGCTTGCAGCGGGCGCTGAGCCATGCCGGCGGCGAGTTCGACATGAACCCCGAGGACGACGTCCTCGATGCGACCGAGGCCACGCAGACCGCTGACGAGGCGGGCGCGGGGCCGTGGGTCTGGGAGCGGGCATGAAGATGGCGACTGGGGACATCATCGACATGTGTGACGTTGTGAGGGTTGGCGCGGACGATCTGCGGGTCGGGGACTTCGTGCTGACTATCGTGGATGCGCGCGTCCCTGTGCTCCCGCAGGGCGCAGGCTCCGAAGCCATCGTGTCGCATCTCGCGCACGTGTTCCGGTCGGTCTCTCGCGTCGGCGAGTGGGGCGACCCTGCGCCGCACCACGTCGCCGTCGACCCATCGCACATCAACGCGAACAACCGCTATGTCAGTTTTGCGGAGGGCGGTGGTCGCTATATCCAGCGCGACACCGGCATCCTGATCGTCAGGCCCCGTGGCTGAGCACGTCGCGTCGTCGATCGTCGGATTCGTCCGGTCTGTCGTCGAGGCGGATCCGTTCGGGCTGCGCGCGGCCCCGACGCCGTTCGACTTCGACCGCGTGCCGCAGGACGTCATCGACGGCAGTTACCGGCTGGTCCAGGTCGGGGCCCGGAGTGTCGGGGCGCTGGACTGGTACGAGACGCGGTTCGACACGTTCGACCTGTGGGTCGCGCGGGCGCACAACGGCGACCCGACCCGCACGATGGACGCGCTGCTGACCGAGACGCACTCCCTGGTCGCGGCCGTCGCGCGGGCAGGCCAGGTGCATGACTTCGACCTGACCGACGATGCGTGGGGCTATCAGGTTCGACCCATTCCCGGCGCCTCCTACACGGTCGCGCAGATCACGCTGCCGCTCAGTTACGCGGCCTCTCTGTAGAGGGACACGACCATGTCAGTCACTGGACGCAACTCACGCGCGGGCTTCTCGGTCTTCGGGGCCAACTCCTGGAACGTCGCCGCCTCGGTCACCAAGGCGCTGCATGTCACCGGCGATGCCGGCCTGACCCTGCAGCCGCAGTTCTCCGAGAACGAGACCCTCAACCAGGGCTTCTACCGCAACGCGAGCGTCGGCGACATCACCGCGCCGGACATCACGCTGCAGCAGGATGCCCGCTTCGAGGACTTCGCCTACATCCTCGAGGCGCTGGCCATGGGCTCACCGGCGACGCCGACGGTCGTCTCGTCCACGGGCGGGAACGCCTACAGCCACGTCATCGACCTGGCCCCGGCCGTCGACGGGCGCGGCCTGACGTTCGCGGTCGAGTACGGCGGCTCCCAGTTCACGGCGTTCATCCAGGAGCTGACGTCGGCCAAGGTCTACGGCTTCTCGGAGACCGTCGGCAACGCGGGCGTGATCTCGCAGTCGTTCCGGCTGCTCGGCACCAAGCCGACGATCACGTCCTCGATCAACTTCAACAGCACGCTGGCGTCGATGGCAGTGCCCGGCTTCGGGACGAAGATCTTCCGCAAGCACGGCGTGATGCGGCTCAACGCGCAGAGTGGCGGGTCGCTCGCCAGCACGGACGCCGTGACGATCGAGCAGGCCGAGTTCGAGTTCACGCGCGTCAACGATGCGCCGTTCGTCTTCGGCCAGGACGTCATCACGTACCCGGCCGATGCCGGCTTCCCGACGGTGCGTCTGGCGCTGACCTACCCGCGCATGACCACGGCGAGCGCCAACAGCATGTACCGCGCGATGGAGATCGCCGGCGCGTGGAAGGGCGACCTCACCTACACGGGCGGCTTTGCCAACAGCGCGACGGCCTACAGCAAGCTCTACCAGTTCCCGTACCTCGAGCCGCAGGGCATGACGCTGGGGCTGGCGGGCGCGGGGCAGGTCAAGCCGGTCGTCACGTTCATGGCCAAGGAAGTGGCCGCAGCGCCGACGGGCATGGCGGGCGTGACGCGGCCCTTCCGGCTGACGCGCGTGATGGCCAACAGCCTGGCCGCGTTCTCGTAAGCGCAGGACGCCCGCCGGCGAGGAGGTCGGCGGGTGGCAGGACATCGACGACAGAGGAGATCCGATGGCTCGTGTACTGACCCGCTCCGACGAGGAGCAGACCGTCACCGTAATCGAGAAGCAGTTGGCCGTGGCGGACCCGGACGGCGATACGTCGTACGTGCTCCGCCTGCTGCCGGAGAAGAAGGTCACGCAGTTCCAGAAGACGCACACGACGCGCCGGCCGAACCATCTCGGCCAGATGATCGAGCACACCGATCACGACGCCGTCGCCGAAGACGTCCTCGACTGGGTGATCAAGGACTGGACGGGCATCGGGGCGCGGGACGAGCAGGGCACGCTGGTGCCGGTGCCGTGTACCCGCGAGACGAAGATCGGGCTCGACCCGCACATCCGCAAGGCACTGATCGACTACGCCTCCCGGAACCAGCGCGTCGAGGTCGCAGCGCAGCAGGCGTCGTTTCGCCCAGCTTCGTAAGTTCTGCGAGACGTGGGTCGACGAGGGGCCGGGCAAGAGCCCGTGCTGCCTGTACCAGGAGCCGGACGAGGTCGAGGCGGATCTGGACGTCTACAACTGCGAGACGTGCGTGATCCGCGCGGCCGTCGCCGGCCTGGATGCCGAGAACCGCTTCGCGTGGGCCACCTGGCGGCGCATCGCGCAGCGGCTGGTGATTGACCTGCAGGCCGGCGGGTACGTGCTGGGCCTGGCGTTGCATGACCTCGACCCGGACGAGGCCCTGACCTGTGTGGAGCGGCTGGCCATCATCTACGACGTCCTGAGCCCGCCTCGGACGCCGACCTAGACCACGGACCCCATGCGCGAACTCGTCGGCTACCAGATCGTGATCGAGCAGGCCCAGGCGAGGGCGGACCTGGCCGAGGTCGATCGCGCCTTCGGGAAGGTCGACGACGCCGCGCGCAGGGCCGGCTCCACGATCGACCGCGCGATGCGGGAAGCGTCGGCGGCCTCGACGAAGCTGTCGCGCGATGTGATCGCGATGGCCCCCCAGCTCAATCAGATGGGGACGATCGCGGCCGACGCGATGGCCAAGGCGCAGCGCGGCGCGGAGGGCGCGGGTCGGGCGACGGGGGAGGCCTCGCGGCAGGCCGGCGTCATGGGCTCGTCGATGGGCGCGCTGGGACGGTCGATTCTCGCCGCCTTCGCGGTGGAGCGGGTCGTGTCGTTCGGCGCGCAGATCGTGACGACGGCGGGGCAGGTCAAGGACTTGTCCGACCGCACGGGGATCGGCACGCAGGCCCTGCAGGCGATGGGCTACGCGGCCAAGATGTCCGGCAGCAACATCGAGGCCGTGGCGGCGGCGGTCGGCACGATGAGCCGGAACCTTGTGTCGGGGGATGGCGGAGCGGTTGGCGCGCTGCGGCAGTTGGGCCTGTCCCATCGCGAGCTGATGGCGATGCGGCCGGAGCAGGCCTTCCTCGAGATCGCGGATGCGGTGAAGGCCATCAAGGACCCGATGGTGCAGGCCGATACGTGGTCGCGCATCTTTGGCAAGGGCGCGCTGGAACTCCTGCCGGCGGTGCAGGCGGATTTCCGCAAGACGGCCGACGAGGCGACGAACCTCGGGGCCGTGATGTCGCAGGACACGGTGCGCGACCTCGACACGCTCGGCGACGCCTGGACCACGACATGGGCGCGGATGGAAAGCCGCGTGGCGGGCGTGCTGGCGACGATCACGCGCGTCGGTCAGGGCCTGAACGAACTGAAGGGCGCGGCCCCGGAGTGGCTGAAGTGGCTGGGGGATCGCGCCTTCAACATCGGCGCCGCGCCGTTCACGCTGACCGGGGCAGCGATGGGGCAGTTCGAGGCCAAGCTGGCCGAGTGGCGCGGGCCTCAGCCGTCAAACGTGGATGCGTCGCCGTGGCTGCGCGGGTCGCCCACGTTCGGCGCCAACCCACTGGCCCGCTTCCAGAACGGGATGGACCAGACGTCCCTGCGGGCAATCAGCATGGAGGGCCTCGGCGCGCACACAGCGACGCCGGAGCCGGTCATCGCCTCACGCACCCGGTTGGCCCGTGCGACGGAGTCCGCCGAGGAGGCGCTGGCGAAGCTCACCGCGTCGACGGTGGCGTACCTGCGCACGGTCATGCCGGCGATCGGCCTCGGCGCGACGGTCTCGCAGCTCGAACGCACCGCCGCCTACCGCGGCGCCCTGAGTTCGGCGAGCTCGACCTACCTGCAGACCGGCATCGCGGGGGCCTTCCAGGTGGACCCGTACGGCTCCACACTGCCGGGCGGCGGCAGCATTATCATGCCGTCGACCAACCCGTACAACGCCATGGGCGGGCTGCAGCAGAACGTCACCGGCACGCCCGGCCTGGCGGCCGGTGCCTGGCAGCCCAAGCCCGGCGCCGGCGGGAGTTGGTGGGACTCCCGGTCTGGTCGCGCGGCGGGCGCTGGGATCGGCATGGCCGGGTCCGCGGCGGTCGGCGCCATTGCCGGCGGTGACCAGTACGCATCGATGATTGGGGCGGGGGCGTCGGCAGTGAGTTACGCCGCGCTCACAGGCACGATGAGTGCGGCCGCGCTCGGCGCCGCGACCATGGGCATCGGCGCAGCGGCCGTCGGCGTGTACCTGCTGGTCAAGCACTTCGCGTCCGTCTCCAAGGAAGTCAAGCAGGCCCGCGTCGAGGTGGACACGTTCCAGCAGTCGCTGTGGCAGACGATGACCGCGCAGCAGGTCAACGAGGCCGCCGGCGAACAGTGGGCCGCGACCACCATCGTCGTCCGCGACGCCTACCAGCGCATGGGCTACTCGGCGGCGCAGGCCGAGTCCGAAGTAGGCAAGCTGCTCGACACCAGCCGGCCGGAGACGGCCCGGGCGGCGATGGCCCGGATCAACTCCGTCATGTCGGACTACCGGGCCATCCTCGCGGGCGTGAACGAGCAGATGGGCGACCTGCTCGGGCAGTCGCTGGAACTCGGGCAGCGGTTGCCGCAGGGCCTGCTCGACGCGCTCGATGCGGCGGTGCGCCTGGGCGACATGACCGAGGAGAACGCGCGCCTGATCGCGCAGCTCACGCAGGCCCCGGAGGTCGACTACCGGAAGTACGAGGAAGCCGCGGCCCGGTACGGCATCAACCCGGACGCGCTCGGCCAGGGCTACCAGCAGAACAAGACCACGACGACCGCGCAGCAGATGGTCGATGACGTCGACCTGCTCCAGCGCGGCGGGGCGTCGATGGGGACGATTCTGCACGGGATGCGCGAAGAGATCAGCGCGCTCGTCAATCAGTCGCTCGAGTTCGGCACCACGCTCCCGGCCAACATGCAGCCGTGGATCGAGGAACTGTTCCGCACCAAGCAACTCGTCGACGAGAACGGCGAGGC
>NZ_JALHPM010000019.1:0-54138 GCF_022842525.1 Luteitalea sp. | reverse complement strand
ATCTGCTCGACGCGCCGGCCCCGGCCATCCAGCGGGCGCTGGAAGCCGAGGTCGAGCGCTACGCCGGATTCCTGCGACGGCCTGTCTCGATTCGCGGCATCTGACGTCAGGCACCGTATGGCGCCACGATCAGCGCGTACTCACGGCCGTTCCAGAGAAACGTCTCGATGGCTCCGCCGATGGCGCGATGGATGTCGGGCCCCAGCGTGCGTTCGCACGCGTCAGGCGCGGCGTCTTGCTCCGGAACGAAGTCCTGACAACCGCCCTTGGTGTAGCCCACCTCGACCAGTTCGACATAGAACGCCATCGGGCCGAGTCGGAGCCTGCCTGTCAGCCGCGCCTGCTCGCCGCCTGGGTCTTCAGGAGCGCCCCCGGGCCGAGGCTGCGTCACCCAGTGAAACTCGGGGAGGTCAGCGCGACCAAAATCATGGACCAGGGCCCTTGTTGATAGGGACTGACCACATGCCGGCCGCGCTCGATGCGTGATGAGTTCGTCCATGTCACTCTCCACTGTCGTCCATTCACAGTCGAAGCAGACCAATATCGGCGAAATACCTCCATGTCTCATCGAGGCAATCGACAGGAGGCACGAATAGCACGCAGGCGTCGCGCCCGCGAGTGAGCAGGACGCGGTAGGCATTGAGCCGCAACTGCATCGGGTCTTTCACCATCCCGATCCGCTGGTATTTGGATGCTCTTGCATTTGACCACTTGCCGTCATCAAGCGTGAGGTCAGTGCCCCATGCGAGCAGGGCCGCGTCGAGTTCCAGTCCCTGCGCGGCGAACTCGGTCGCGCACTCCCGCATCAAGCGACAACTGCGGCTGTCATACGCATCTTCTGCGTCGCCGTACCAGGGACCGACTCGTACTCGCTTGGTGGATTGGAAGTCGTTCGTCACACCGAACGCGGCAAGCCCTTTGTCGCGGGATGATGCCAGCACCCCGAATCTCGCATCCCGGTTATCAGAGTAGCGCTCGCGCAGGTACGACTTCGCATCGTCGAGTGAGCGCGTGATCCGGAAGTTGAAGCCGACCTGCTCCAGCGTCTGTGCCTGCTGACGCAGAGACACTGCTGGAACAGCGTCGAGCATCTGTCGCACGAACGCATGCAGATCCGTGGCCTGGTGCTGTCGCAGGCTCGTGTCGAGATTGAGGCTCGGGTGCACCCGCAGCGGCACTGGGCTGCCTTCAAAGGTGCCTGCGACCGCGAGCGGGGCATGGACCATCCACTCGCCGCACTTCCGGGCACCTTCGATGGCTTGCCTCCATTGCTCGAGTCCGCCTTCCTCGCCGACGTGGATCTCCTGGCCAGTGCCGATCAAGCCAATCACGACGCACCAATCGGGTATGCGCCCTGCGAACTCAATGAAGTGCTCGGGCTCGGACCGTGCCGGCCCATCGTGCCCGGGATGCTTGGCGGCGACCATCTCGGCGTCGAAGGCACGCTGCGCCTCATCGAACACGAGCACATGTTCGGGTGGCACGAGTCCGGGCTTGCGCGAATAGGTCTTGACGTAGTCCTTCACACCCCGAACGAACGTCTTGCCGCCGCCGCCAGATGAACGGAACTCGTACTGGAGCACCTCCACGAGCGGGCCGTTCCCACTGAGAAACACGGCTGGCACCGAAGCTCGGCCATTTGCGCGAGGCACCACGAGATCGTCGAGGAAGCGGGCATGGACGGTCTGCAAGCCCACAAGGGTCTTGCCTGCGCCCGGCACGCCGGTCACGAGGACCAGATGCCGTGATCTGGAGGACGCCGCGTGATGGATGATCTCGCTCACCGACTCTACGGCAGGCGCCGTGGCTGCGTGTGCGCGATGGATGCGGCGAAGCTCCCGCGAGTCGAACAGTTCGCGCGCCGCCTGAATCAGTGTCGGTAACGGGCAGTACGCCGATTCGTCGAGGAATTGCTCGCGACTGATCACGTGGCATGACGTCGCCCGCGCTGAGAGCTGGTCGACGAGTGTATCGACCGCATCTGGTCCGGCAATGTGGACGTCGCCCGACCGGCGAAGATAGCCCTTGGCCAGCGTAGGCACGAGGACCGGCACCACCTCCTTTTGCCAGCACTCGCGGTGATAGCACCTGAGGTCTCGCGCATAGGCGGCCGCCTGGTCGATGTCGGCCTGCGACGGGACCTCCTTGCCCTTGAGCTCGATCACCAGGACGCCGTCGCCAACGAGCAGCACGACATCGGGGCGCCTCGACTCCATCGGCAGCTCGTACTCGAGAATGGCCGAGTAGCGATCCGCGAGCCTGTCTCGAAGCAGCACTTCGCCAACCTCACGCTGCAGGGGCGGGATGGAGTCCGACCACGCGCGAACCTGCTCGGGTGACGCGTCGCGCACGAACGACTGGAGGCGCTCGCGGATGGCTCGAGGATCCGAAGACTGGAACTCCGGGAAGCCGGACTGCCAGCCGTATCGCGCGCGCGGCTCGGACATGTCAGGCGGCTCCAGCGCCGACAAGCTGCGGCCTGTTCTCAATCGTCGATGACGATGGGAGAATGGTGGCCACCAACCGGCACGGGCGAGTCTTCGAGTGAGCAGGCATGGACCGCCAGGATAGCCCGCGCGCATGGCTCAGGAGTAATGATGAATGTCTGTATCCTGATTCGTGAGGATCAGAGCGATCACGGGTTCATCGACACGAGCATCGTTGGCGTGTTCGTGCAGGAGAACGACGCGATCGCCGTCAAGGAGTGTGAAACACACAACGCGAGAGCTGCAGGCTCACGCGTTTGCGGCGACCAGGGGGACTGGGACGAGTCGGACTGGGAGGTCTCATGGACGATCGAGAAGAGAGCGCTTCGCTAGCTAAGACCGGCGCACGCCTAGCCACCTCCGCTCCAGAACCGCGATAGTGACGATGTAGACGGCGACGATGAGCAGCGGGATGACGATGAACCGGTGCTGCGGGAACAGGTAGTGCGCCGCGACCAGGAGGGCGGTGCGCGCGCCGGCGTGGAAGTAGCCGATCCAGTGCTGCAGCAGCCACGACACCGGCAGCCACATCAGGCCACTCAGGATGCCGACCGACAGCGGCAGCGACGAGGGCTCGACGAGGAAGAACGGGATGGCGATGCCGTACACGAGCAGCGACATCGCGACAGTGTGGAAGAACAGCGCATCGAAGGCGTTCTTCGGCCGCGACCGGTCCGTGAAGTCTTCGCCGGTGAGCTTGGACAGCCCGATGCCCAGGTAGACGATCGAGCCGGTGGCGACGAACAGAATCAGCCACGCCGATTGCGGGGCGAGGACACCCCCGGCGGCCACAGCGAGCCACGCCAGCAGGCCAGCCAGCGGCATGGCCAGAAACCGTCGCGCGCCGAACTCCTGACGCTGCACTTCGAGGGAACGCTGCTCGGTCACCACTCCTCCCGGGCTCATTCTCACTCAGCGACGGTCGAGTTCGCCACCGACTCGAGCGAGGGCACGGCTTGGTGATTCACGCCGAGGCGTGCACCCTGTCCTGATGCAGACCCGCACGCTCGGTCCCGCCACAGTGTCCGTCTCCGCCCTCGGCCTCGGCTGCATGGGCATGTCCGACTTCTATGGGCCACGCAACGATGCCGAGTCCATCGCGACGATCCACCGCGCCGTGGACCTCGGGGTGACCCTGTTCGACACCGCCGACATGTACGGCCCGTACACCAACGAGCGGCTGGTCGGCCAGGCGCTGACGCCGCACCGCGACCAGCTCCTCATCGCCACCAAGTTCGGCATCGTCCGCGACCTGGTGGACCCGACCAGGCGGTCGATCAACGGCACGCCCGAGTACGTGCGCGCGAGCTGCGACGGCAGCCTGCAGCGCCTGGGCGTCGATCACATCGACCTGTACTACCAGCACCGCGTCGATCCGAACACGCCGATCGAAGAGACCGTCGGCGCGATGGCCGACCTCGTGACCGCGGGCAAGGTGCGCTTCCTGGGCCTGTCGGAAGCCGGCAGCGACACCATCCGGCGCGCGCATGCCGTGCACCCGATCGCGGCGCTGCAGACCGAGTACTCGCTGTGGAGTCGAGACATCGAGGACGGCATCCTCGGCACCTGCCGCGAGCTGGGCATCACGATCGTCCCCTACAGCCCGCTCGGGCGCGGCTTCCTGACCGGAGCCATCCGGCGGTTCGAGGACTTCGCGGCAGACGACTTCCGGCGTCGATCGCCGCGCTTCCAGGGCGACAATTTCGCGAAGAACCTGGCCGTGGTCGATGCGGTGGCCGCGATGGCGCAGGCGAAGGGCTGCACGCCCGCGCAGCTCGCACTCGCGTGGGTGCTGGCGCAGGGCGACGACATGGTGCCGATTCCGGGGACCCGCAGCATCACGCGGCTCGAGGAGAACCTCGCCTCGACGAGCGTCGTCCTCGACGAGGCCGATCTGTCGCGTCTCGAGTCCATCAGCCCGAAGGGCGCCGTCGCGGGAGAACGGTATGCACCGGACGGGATGAAGACGATCGGGCGGTGACGGCCGGCTCGAGAGCCGGCCCTACCCAAACCAGGTGCGCGCAATTCCGAATTCAGGATTGATAGACTTCGCCCATGTCCGAAGCCCTTCGCTATCCCGTCGGCCGTTTCCAGGTGGTCGACGACGACCGCGCCAGTGTGCGTCCTGCCTCGATCGCCTCGATCCGTCAGTTCCCGGAGGCGTTGCGGGCGGTGGCCACGCCCCTGACCGAGGTGCAGTTGGCCACGCCCTATCGCGAGGGCGGCTGGACGGCGCGTCAGGTCATCCACCATGTCGCCGACAGCCACGTCAACGCCTACGTCCGTACGCGCTGGCTGCTGACCGAGGATCGGCCGACGATCAAGGCGTACGACGAGAAGGCCTGGGCGGAACTGCCGGACGCGGCGCTGGCACCGGTGGAGATCTCGCTGGCGCTGCTGGCGGCCGTGCATCAGCGCTGGGCCACGCTGCTCGAGGCACTGCCGGAGGCGGCGTTCGCCCGCGAACTGGTGCATCCGGACCGCGGGCCGATGAGCCTCGACACGCTGGTGCAGATGTACGCCTGGCACGGCCGCCACCACGTCGCGCACCTCGGGATCGTCGCGGGGTCGCGGTCATGAGGCCGACCGCCACGCGTGCCGTCATCGCCGCGGTGGCCCTCGTGGCCGTCGCGGCCGGCGCCAGGATCACCGCCCAGGACCGCCTGTCGGGGCGCAGCTTCGCCAGTCGCTCCGAGGTCATCGCCCGCAACGGCATGGTCGCGACGAGCCATCCGTTCGCGACGCAGATTGCCCTCGACGTGCTGAAGGGCGGTGGCAACGCCGTGGACGCCGCGATCGCGGCCAACGCCTTCCTCGGGCTCGGCGACCCCGGCAACAGCGGCATCGGTGGCGACCTCTTCGCCATCGTCTGGGACGCGAAGACGAAGCAGTTGTACGGCCTGAACGCCAGCGGGCGTTCGGCGCGTGGCATGACGCTCGAGGAACTGAAGCGGCGCGGCCTGAAACAGATCCCGGCCAACGGCCCGCTCGCCGTGAGCGTGCCCGGATGTGTCGACGGCTGGTTCGCGCTGCATGGCCGTTTCGGATCGATGCCGATGGCGCGCCTGCTCGCGCCGACCATCGCGTACGCACGTGATGGCCTGCCGATTGCGCCGGACATCTCGGACGACTCGTCGCTGCGCCTCAGCCAGCGCCTGCCCGGCACGCCGGCCGGCAGTTTCGCCAACCTGCGCGCCCTGTACATGCCTGGCGGCGCCTTCCCGAAGAAGGGCGAGATCTTCCGCAATCCCGGGCTCGCGACCAGCCTCGAGCAGATCGCGAAGGGCGGGCGTGACGCCTACTACAAGGGTCCGATCGCCGCGGCCATCGCGGCGCACATCACGGCCCAGGGTGGCTACCTGTCGGTCGAGGACTTCGCCGCGCACACCTCCGAGTGGCTCACGCCCGTGAGCACGACGTACCGCGGCTACCGCGTGTGGGAACTGCCGCCCAACACCCAGGGCAGCGCCGTGCTGCAGATGCTCAACGTGCTCGAAGGCGTCGACATCGCCAAGGCCGGCTTCGGCAGCGCCGACCACGTGCACTGGTTCACCGAAGCCAAGAAGCTCGCCTTCGAGGATCTCGCCAGCGTCTATGCCGATGCCTCGGCCATGAGGGTGCCGGTGGAGCGATTGGTGTCGAAGGAGTACGGCGCGCAGAGGCGAGCGCTCGTGAAGGCCGACCGCGCCGGCGTCTACACCACCGGCTTCCCTGTCGACAGCCACACCGTGTATCTGACGACGGCCGACAAGGACGGCAACATGGTGTCGCTCATCCAGAGCAACTCACTGTCGTTCGGGTCACTCGAGGTGGCCGAGGGGCTCGGCTTCGCGCTGCACAACCGGGGCATGTGGTTCGAGCTCACCGAAGGGCACCCGAACAGCTACGCCCCGGGCAAGCGGCCGTTCCACACGATCATCCCTGCCTTCGTCACGAAGGACGACCAGCCCTGGTTGAGCTTCGGCCTGATGGGCGGCGACATGCAGCCGCAGGGGCACGTGCAGGTGCTGCTGAACCTGATCGACTTCGGGATGAACCTGCAGGAAGCCGGTGACGCGCCGCGCATCTACCACGCGGGGTCGTTCCCGCGCACGGGACACCTCGCCGACGTCGGCGAACTGAGCCTCGAGGCGGGCTACGCGCCGGAGACGATTCGCGAACTCATGCGCCGCGGCCACAAGGTCACGAGCGCGTACGGGCTGTACGGCGGGTACCAGGCCATCATGCGCCAGGACGGCGTCTACTTCGGCGCCTCGGAGAGCCGGAAGGACGGGTACGCGGCGGGCTACTGATGACCGGCGTCAGTAGCCCGCCGCGAATGCCGAGATGCCGCGATGCCGTGAATGTCGTGAATGTCGAAGCCCCAGAATCAACGGCATTCCCCGCATTCGGCATTGCGGCATTCTCAGACCAGCTTCGCGCTCAGCGTGATCTCCACCGACGCCAGGGCGCGGCTGATCGGGCAGCCCTTCTTGGCGGCCTCGGCGTGTTCGAGGAAGGTGGCCTCGTCGACGCCGGGCACCTCCGCTTCGGTCACCAGATCGATGCGCGTCACACTGAAGCCGTCGCCCACCTTCTCGAGGTGGACCTTGGCCTCGGTCGAGATGCGGGTCGGCGTGATGCCGGCCTTGCCGAGACCGGCCGAGAGCGCCATCGAGAAGCAGCCGGCGTGTGCCGCTGCGATCAGCTCTTCGGGATTGGTGCCCGTGCCGCTCTCGAAGCGCGACCCGAACGAGTACTGCCCTTCATACGCGCCGCTGCCGAGCGCGATCGTGCCCTTGCCGTCCTTGAGCGATCCGTTCCACTGTGCCTTCGACGTGCGAATCATCGGTATCTCCTCTTGCTGACGCGTCCGTCGACCTGAAGGTCGACGGCGACATCTGTTGCGTGGCGTGTGCGCCGTCGCCGTAGCGAAGGCGGAAGGTCGACGGCTAGATCTGTTGAGTGCGCATCAGCGGATGTCGAGTGTCTGGACCTCGCCGCTGGCGAGATCCACCACCCGCACCGCGTGGTTGTTCGTGTCGGCCACGTAGACGTGGCGTCCTGTCGCGGAGAGGCCGGCCGGTTCGTGGAAGCAGGCCGCGCCTGGCGCCCCATCCACGTGCCCGGGCCGCCCGGCTCCGGTCCAGCTCATGACTCGACCTCGACGAGGGTCGAGACGCTTGATTCGATGATTGTACGTATCGGCGATCAACACCACATCGCCAGACACGCACAACCCGAGCGGGTGCTGCAGGCGGACCGCATCGCCCACGCCGTCGACGTCGCCGAACGCGAACAGATCGCCGCCGGCCAGGGTCCGCACCTGATTGTCAGGCGGCAGCGCCAGCGCGCGGACGACGTTGGCTTCGGCGTCGGCGACGTGGAGCGTGCGGTCGAGCAAGGCGAGTCCGGACGGCTGCGCGAACGCCGCCTCGTCCACGTGGCCGTCGTGGCGCCCCTCCGCCCCTGTGCCGGCGTAGCGGATGACCAGGCCCTGCTGCGGATCGAGCAACCAGATCTGGTGCGGCCCGGCCATGGCGATGAAGAGCAGGCGGCCGTCCCACGCGACGTCCCAGGGGGAGTTGAGTGACGTCTCGAGGGCGGCGCCCCCGTCGGTCTGCTGCCATGTCTGCTGGCGTCCGGTGCCGGCGGCGGTCTCGACGAGGCCCGTCGCGAGATCGATGCGCCGAATCAGGTGGTTGCCGGCATCGGCCACCCAGAGCGTGTCGCCAGCCACCGCCATCCCCTGGGGATGATGGAACTGCGCCTCCGTGGCGGCCCCATCGGTGCGCCCGGCGCTGTCGGTGCCGAAGACCCGCTGCAGACGTCCCTCCAGATCGGTCTGCAGCACGCGATGGTGTCCGGTATCGGCGATGAACAGCCGCGAGGACGACTCGTCCGCGAGCACCTTGCCGGGGAACGCGAGCAGGCCGTCGGGCGCGACGGTCTCGGGGGTCAGCAGATGCGGCGTGCGATCGAGGCCGCCTTCCGCCTCGAACACGGCCGCGACGGCGGCGATCACCTCCTCGAGCCTGGCCCCATGCCCTTCGCCCGTGGCCGTGCCGACCACATAGCCGCGCGGGTCGATGAGCACCTGCGTCGGCCACGCCCGCACGGTGTACGCCTGCCAGATGCGGAACGCCGCGTCGTTGGCGACGGGATGGCGGATGCCGAGGCGCTGCAGCGTCCGGCGGATGTTGTCGGTGCTCCGCTCGTTGTCGAACTTGGCCGCGTGGATGCCGATGACGACCAGCACATCGGCGAACCTGGCCGGCAGCCGCTGCAGATCGGGCAGCACGTGCTGGCAGTTGATGCAGCCGTAGGTCCAGAAATCGAGCAGCACGATCTTGCCGCGCAGCTGCGCGAGCGTGATCGGCGCCGGTGTGTTGAGCCAGGCGACGGCGCCCTCGAGTTCAGGCGCTCTGACGGGTCCGAGTTCTTCGTCCATGGATGTGGGAGGGACGCCTCCCGGAGGCGTCCGCGTCCGCCCTCGCCTACCGGCGGCTCGCCTCGACCATCGCGCGCAACGTCTGGGCGCGTTCGCGGGCCACAGCGTCGTCGAGGAGCCGGTCCACGGGAATCGGACTGGCCCAGCTCCAGTTCTCCGGGCCGACGGTCGCCGGGACGTTGATGCGATCGCGCCAGCCGAAGACGTCCTGCAGCGGGAAGATCACGAGGTCCGAGCCGGACTGCAGCAGGGTGGCCAGCAGCGCGTCGCGCAGGCGGTCGTCATACGGCTGGGTGGCGGTGAAGCCGGCCTTCCGCAGACTCGGCAGGGCCAGCATCGCCTCACGCTCCTCGTCGGTCGTCGTCTCCCACCAGTCGGCCAGCATGTCGGTGTCGTGGGTGCCAGTGGTGGCCAGCGAGATGGGGTCGTAGGTGGCCGGGTCGTGGAACGGCTGCCCCTCGGTGTGCCACTGCCGTTCCCAGCGCATGACCTTGTAGCCCGGCAGCTGCAACGCGTCGAGCGAGGCGCGGACGAAGTCGGGAATCGTGCCGAGGTCCTCGGCGATGAGCGCGGCGCCGGCACTGGCAAACGCCGCCACGACCTCTTCCCCGAGCTGGCGCTGGGCATCCTCGTCGCGCGGCTCGAAGTACGGCGTGTCGCCGTTGGCGGGGCGCCAGTAGGTGCGATAGAAGCCGACCAGATGGTCGATGCGGAAGCCATCGAACATCGCGGCCATGCGGCGACCACGGGCGTGCAACCAGGCGAAGCCGTCGGCGCGCATCGCCTCCCACAGGTACACGGGCAGGCCCCAGTCCTGGCCGGTCTCCGAGAAGGCATCGGGCGGCGTCCCGACGCTGGCCTCGCGCGAGAACAGCGACTGGCGGGCCCACACGTCGGCACTGTCGGCACTCACCATGAAGGGCAGATCGCCCACCAGCGCGATGCCGTCGAGCTCCCGGCGCGCCTGCTCCCACTGACGCTGCGCGACCCACTGCGTCCAGCACGTCTCGAGGACCGCATCGGCGTGCGCGGCGCGGGCCTCGGCGATCGCCTCGGGGTCGTGCGCGGCCAGCCCGGCAGGCCACTCCCACCAGGCGCGGGCGTCGTAGTGGTCGTGGAGCACGCGAAACATCGCGTAGTCGTCGAGCCACCAGCGCTCCTGGTCGATGTAGGCGCGAAGGTCCTTGGCGCGCGGCGTGTCGTGTGCCCAGTCCGTGTTGCGGAAGTGCTCGAAGGCCCGGCGCAACGCCTCGCCCTTGATCGCCATCACCTCGGCATAGGGCACGCCGGCCGAGGCGTTCATCGCGGCCCGGCGCGCCGCGGCGTCGGCCGGGAACGCCGCGTCGCCCAGCGCCTGCACGTCCTCGAGATCGTCGACGGCGATGTAGAGCGGCTCGATGGCCATGGCGCTGAGCGCCGAGTAGGGCGAGGTCTGCCCGGTCGCCATGTCGTTGACCGGCAGCACCTGGAGCAGGCGGAAGCCCGAGGCGCGCAGCCATGGGCCGAGACGAGCGAGATCGGCGATGTCGCCGATGCCCCAACTGCGCGTCGATCGCGCGGAGAACAGCGGGAGCAGGAGACCGGCGCGGCGACCGAGCGAAGCATGGGGCATGAGGGTCACGTGAGCTGGAGCAGGGGCAGCGTGCAGAGTGCCTCGAGGCCCTCCCGCACGTCGCCTTCGGGGGCGAGGAGACTGAGCACGACGTAGCCGTCGTGTGGCAGGTCGTAGAAGTAGCCGGGATGCACGAGGACGTCGTGGTCGAGCAGGGCGAGGGCCAGGTCGTCCGGACCGCCGAGGCAGGGCACGCGCAGCACGACACTCCAGCCGCCATCGGGCACCCGGACGTCGATGGCACTGCCGGTCACGCGCGCGGTGATGCCCGCGAGGTTGGCGCGCAGGCGCGCCTGAATCTGGGCCCGCACCGACGCGCCGGCCTCGAGCAGCGCCGGCAACGCCGCCTGCACGGGTGTGGACACCGACAGGTACGTGTCGGCGATCACGTCCAGGGCGTCGAGGGCGGCGCGAACCCGGTCGTCGGGGCCGCCCACCAGCATCCATCCAAGTTTTGCCTGCGGCAAGCCGATAAGCTTCGAGAGCCCGTTCAACCGGACCGTGAGGACGCCCGGCACCTCGGGCGTGGTCACATGGCCGGGCTCGTCCTGCCCCGGCCGGGCTGGACCCAGGGGATACGCGGAGAAGACCTCGTCCACGATGAGGGCCAGGCCGTGGCGGCGGCAGACGTCGCCGATGGCCTCCCATTCGCGGGCCGAGGGCACGCTGCCGGTCGGGTTGTTGGGCGACACCACGATCAGGGCGCGGGTGCGCGGGGTGACCTGCGCGTCGAGTTCGACCTCGTCGAGCACCCAGCGGCCAGCGTCACGGAAGGCGTAGCGATCGGTGGCGACGCCGTCCAGGTGCGCGAGGTGTTCGAAGAGGGGATAGCTCGGGCATGGCACGAGGATGCGGTCGCCCGGGTCGCAGAGCAGCTTGAAGAGGTGGGAGTACGCCTCGCTCGTGCTGGCCGTGAGCACCAGCCGGTCGGCGGGAACGGTCTCGCCCACCGAGGCGTACCAGCGGCAGATGGTGGCGCGGGCGGCGTGCGTGCCGCGCGGATCCGGGTCGTACCGCAGCGCCGCCACGTTCGACCAGGCGGTGGCCAGCGTTTCCGGATATGCCAACCCTGCCGTCGTAGGATTGGAGATCGTCAGATCGAGCAGTCGCCCGCCCCGGGCACGTCGTGCCGCAACCGCTGCGGCCAGCGGGGTGGGCACGAGCGAGGCAGGCAGTCGGGTCGAGAACATCCCTGTGGCAGCTTACCATCCGGGATTCGACGGATTGGCGACGTGAAGTGACAGGGCCTGCGGGCCCGGGAGAGAACGCATGCGTTCGATGAAGATGGCGGTCCTGACCCTGATGGCGGCCCTGACGGTGGGGTGCATCTCGGTGGACTCCGTGGTGAAGGTCAAGGCCGACGGCACGGGGACGCTCGAGCAGACGATGCTCATCAACTCCTCGGCGATGGGGATGATGTCGATGATGGGCGGCGGCGAGGGCAAGGACGCGGCGCCCAAGATGGACCCAGCCGTGCTCTTCTCGAAGGAGAAGCTGGCGGCCGAGGCCGCGAAGATGGGCGAGGGCGTGACCTTCCTGTCGAGCGAGCCGGTCACCCAGGGCGAGATGAAGGGCGTGAAGGCCATCTACGCCTTCAAGGACTTCAACACGCTGAGCGTCAGCACGGCGCTGCCCGACATGGACCAGGGCTCGATGCAGGCCAAGGGCAAGGGCGAGAAGCTGCCCATGGTGCTGACGCGCAAGGGCGGCACGTCGGTCATCACGATGGACATGCTGAACGAACTCGCCAAGGCCGAGGCCAAGGGCGACACCGTGAAGAAGCCCGAGGGCACGCCGGAGATGCCCAAGGAGATGATGGCGATGCTCGCGCCGATGTTCAAGGACATGCGCGTGGCCATCTCGCTCGAGCCGCAGGGCACGCTGGTGCGCACCAACGCCACCCACGTCCAGGGTCAGCGCATCACCCTGTTCGACGTCGCCTTCGGCGAAATCTTCGCCGACCCGAAGGGCGTGGAGAAGCTCGAGGCGCTCGGCAACAACCCGTCGATCGATCAGATCCGCACGGCCCTCAAGGGCATGAAGGGGATCAAGATCAACGAGGTCGAGAAGCTCGAAGTCGAGTTCAAATAGGCGTGGGTAGGCTCAGGCCTCACGGCTCAGACAGCCTTGAGCCATGAGCCTCGAGCCATGGGCCAAGGCGATGGTCGTTGAGCCTTGAGCCATGAGTCTTGAGCCTTGGGTGCTACACCAGCGCCGACGGCAGATACTGCGGCGGCCGCCGCCGCTGCGTCTGCTGCTCGTAGGCGTAGGCGATGCCGATCAGGCGTGCCTCCGACCAGGCAGGGCCGACGAACGACACGCCGATCGGCAGGCCGCGCACGAAGCCGGCCGGCACGGTCACGCTCGGGTAGCCGGACACCGCGGCCGGCCCCGAGCTGCCACCGGTGCCGTAGTCGCCGTTCACCAGATCGGTGAGCCACGCCGGTCCCCCACTCGGCGCGAGCACCGCATCGACCTTCCAGCGCGCGAACACCTTGTCGAGGCCCTCGGTCCGTGAGAGCCTCGCCGCCTTCGCCCTGGCTGCCACATAGGCACGCTCGGTCAGGGGCCCCTTCGCCTGCGCCTTGAGGAAGATGTCCTGCCCGAAGTACGGCATCTCCTGCTGCGCGTGCGCCTCGTTGAAGGCCATCAGGTCAGCCAGCGTCTTCATCGGCGCGCCCGGGCCGAGCGTCGCCAGATACGCCTCGATGCCCGCCTTGAACTCGTAGAGCATCACCTCGTATTCGGCATCGCCGAACTGGCCGCGCGTCGGCAGGTTGGTCTTGTCGACGATCGTCGCGCCTGCAGCCGCGATCGCCGCGATCGCCTCGTCCATCAGCCCATCGACCCGCGCATCGAACCCGAAGAAGTTACGCATCACGCCGATGCGTCGCCCCTGCAGGGCATCGGGCGTCAGCGCGGCGAGGTAGTCGGCCGCCGGCGTCTGTCCCTTCGTCGCCGCATCGCGATCGTCGGGCCCCGCGAGGGCCTGCAGCAGCGCCGCCGCATCGGCCACGGTGCGAGCCATGGGCCCGGCAGTGTCCTGCGTGGCCGAGATCGGGATGATGCCGCTCCGGCTCACGAGGCCCACCGTCGGCTTGATGCCCACGAGCCCGTTGCGTGACGACGGGCAGATGATCGACCCGTCGGTTTCGGTGCCGACGGCGACGGTGCAGAGGCTGGCCGCGACGGCGGCGCCCGACCCCGTGCTCGATCCGCAGCCGTTGCGATCGAGGGCATAGGGGTTGCGGGTCAGCCCGCCACGCCCACTCCAGCCGCTGGTGGAGTGCTCGGATCGGAAGTTGGCCCACTCGCTCAGGTTCGTCTTGCCGAGCAGCACGGCGCCGGCCGCACGCAAGCGCGTCACGATGCCGGCGTCGAGCAACGGGCGGGCCTCCACGAGCGCCAGCGATCCGGCGGTCGTCTTCATCCGATCCGCGGTGTCGATGTTGTCCTTGATCAGCACGGGGATGCCATGCAGCGGCCCGCGGACGCGCCCGGCCTTGCGCTCGATGTCGAGCTGCTCGGCGATGTCGAGCGCGTCCGGGTTGATCTCGATGACGCTGTTGAGCGACGGGCCCTGGCGGTCGACGGCGTCGATGCGGCGCAGGTACGCCTGGGTCAGCGCCCTCGCGGTGACCTGGCCTGACGTCATGGCGCGCTGGAGGTCGTCGACACTCCGCTCGACGACCTCGTCGCCGATGGCCAGCGCGGCGCTGGCGATGCGCTCCGGCTCGCGGGCCAACGGGGTCTGCGCGGTCGAGGGCGACGCGGCCGCGAGGGCCGCGCCACCCATCACGGTCTGCTGGAGGAACTGCCGGCGGTGCATGAGCCGGATGGTACAATCGCCGCCTCTCCGGAGGCCAATCGATGACCCGCTCCTGCCTCGGTGCCACTGCGCTCGTGGTGCTTGCCCTGACCGAGCCGGCCCTGGCGCAGCCGGACTCGACGTACCGTGTGCCGCCGGCGCCGATCCCGGCGATCCTCGACGCCGCACCGGTGCCGACCGCCGTCCTCTCGCCCGCCGCCGATCGTCTCGTGCTCCTGCACCCGCGCGCGATGCCGTCGATCGCCGAACTGGCCGAGCCCATCCATCGTCTTGCCGGCGTTCGCTTCGCGGCGGCCTCTGGCGCGCCGGTCGGAGGCGAGAGCTACGCAGCCGTCTCGGTAGCGGGCCTCGACGGGCGACCGCCGCGACCAGTGGCGCTGCCGCTGACCGGCACCGACCGCCTCCTTCCCGTCGGATACGCACCGGACGGCGCGCACTACGCCCTCGCCGTGGTCCGCACCGATCATGTGCAGTTGTGGCTCGTCGACCCGTCGGCCGGCACCGCCCGTCAGGCGCCTGGCGTGCGACTCAGCACCGCGTTGGGAGTGAAATGTACATGGATGGCCGACAGCGGCGGGCTCGTGTGCCTGACGACGCCAGCGGCCCGCGGCGCGGAACCGCCTCCGCCGGCCGCGCCAGCCGGGCCCAACATCCAGCAGGCGGGCGGCACGGCCGCGCCAGTGCGGACCTATCAGGATCTGCTCACCAGTGCGCACGACGAGGCGCTCTTCGCGCATCACGCCACCAGCGCGATTGCCCTGATTCCGACCACTGGGGGCGCCCCGCGCGTGGTGGGCGCCCCTGCCCTGTACACGCTCGCCGCGCCGGCGCCTGGCGGGCGCTTTCTCCTGGTCGAGGAGATCGGTCGTCCGTTCTCGCGGCTGGTGCCCTACGACGACTTCCCGAAGCGCGTCCGTGTGATCGACATGACGGGTGCCGAGGTCCACGCGCTGGCGACACTGCCGCTCGCAGACACGGTGCCGATCAGCGGCGTCCCCACCGGCCCACGACGCTATCGGTGGGATCCGACCACACCGGCCAGGCTCACGTGGCTGGAGGCGCTCGACGGTGGCGACCCGAAGAAGGTCGTGCCCCACCGCGATCAGTTGATGGCGCTCACGCTGCCGACCCGCATGGCGCCCGTGGCGTGGCACCGCACGGAGTTTCGCTGCAGCACCGTGACGTGGACCGACACCGGCGAGGCCCTGGTCAGCGAGTACGACCGTCCGACCCGCCGGACACGCCTCTCGGTGGTGCCAGGCGAGGGCGAGGTGAAGGTGCTGTCGGATCGATCGGCCGAGGATGCCTACGCCAATCCAGGCACGCCGTACTCGCGCGCCGGCGTCGATACCGTGCTGACGCACGACGGCAGCATCTACATGCTGGGCCTCGGAGCGTCGCCGGACGGCGACCGCCCGTTCGCCGACAAGGTCGCCCTCCGCACGGGGACGACGACGCGCCTGTTCAGGAGCAGCGGCGAGCAGTTCGAACAGGTCGTCGCCATCGTCGCGCGCGATGGCAGCCGGCTGCTGACGCGGCATGAGTCACGGACGTCGCCACCGAACTACGTGCTGCGCACGATCGCAACTGCGGCCGCGGTCGGGAGCAGGGCCCGTGACGGCGCGCTCGGAGAGCGCGCCCTACCCCCTGATCCTGCACGGCTCGCGCTGACGGCGTTTGCCGACTCGGCGCCGCAGATGCAGGGCGTGACCAGGGAGCGCCTGCGCTACACGCGAGAGGACGGCGTCGCATTGAGCGGCACGCTCTATCTGCCTCCCGGGTACACGGCGGGCACGCGACTGCCCCTGCTGATGTGGGCCTATCCGCAGGAGTTCACCAGCGCCGCCGCGGCCGGGCAGGTCAGTGGATCGCCATACAGGTTCGATACCGTGCGTGGGGCATCGCACCTGCTGCTGCTCACGCAGGGCTACGCCATCCTCGACGATCCCTCGATGCCCATCGTCGGCGACGGCGAGACGGCCAACGACCACTACGTCGAGCAGCTCGTCGCCAGCGCGAAGGCCGCGGTCGACGCCGTGGTGGCCCGCGGCGTCGCCGACCGTGACCGCATCGCGGTGGGCGGGCACAGCTACGGCGCGTTCATGACCGCGAACCTGCTGGCGCACTCCGATCTGTTTCGCGCCGGGATCGCCCGCAGCGGCGCCTACAACCGCACGTTGACGCCGTTCGGCTTCCAGGCCGAGACGCGCACGTTCTGGGAGGTGCCTGAGGTCTACGCCCGGATGTCCCCCTTCTGGTACGCCCACAAGGTCAACGAGCCGATCCTCCTGACACACGGAGAGGCCGACAACAACTCCGGGACGTTTCCGATCCAGTCCGAACGGTTCTACATGGCCCTGAAAGGTCATGGTGCGACGGTCCGCTACGTCACCCTGCCGCACGAATCACACGGCTACGCCGCGCGCGAGTCGGTGCTGCACACCGTCGCGGAGATACTCGACTGGCTCGATGCGCATGTGAAGCACGCCCCGGGACGTCCCGGGACCGCTGCGGCGGGCCGGTGACCCGGCGCCTGGCCACACCCACTCACGGCATGCATACACACACACGCGGTTTGTTGATCTCCCTGGTCGCACTCACCCTTGCCGGCGCGGTGTCGCCGGCCCTCGGGCAACCGGCACCCGCGACACTCGCCGAGCGCACCCGCCAGTGGACGCGCATGGACGGTTTCGTGCCGATGTACTGGGACGAGGCGAGCGGCAAGCTCTATCTCGAGATCGGCCGCTTCGATCAGGAACTGCTCTACCAGACGTCGCTGCCTGCCGGACTCGGCTCGAATCCCATTGGCCTCGATCGCGGCCAGCTCGGGTCGACGGCGGTCGTCACCTTCCAGCGCGTCGGCCCCAAGGTCCTGCTGACGCAGGCCAACTACAAGTTCCGCGCGATCAGCGATGACGCCGCGGAGCGCCAGGCCGTGGCGGACTCGTTCGCGCGGTCGGTGTTGTGGGGCTTCAAGGTCGAGGCCAGCGAGGGCGATCGCGTGATCGTCGACGCGACCGACTTCGTGCTGCGCGACGCCCACGGGGTGATCGATCGGCTGCGCACGGCCAATCAGGGGACCTATCGGGTCGACGCGACGCGCACGGCGCTCCACCTGCCGCGCACGAAGGCGTTCCCGAAGAACTCGGAGATCGAGGCCAGCATCACGCTGGTCACCGATGGCGCGCCCGGCCCACTCGTGCGCCAGGTGGCCCCGACGGCCACCGCACTTACCGTGCGACAGCACCACTCCTTCGTGCAGTTGCCCGACCTCGCCACGCACACATTCCGGCCGCGCCAGGCCGACCCGCGCGCAGGCGGCATCGACCTGACCTTCCACGACTACGCGTCGCCGATCACCGAGCCCATCGAGAAACACTGGGCGATCCGGCACCACCTGCAGAAGAAGGATCCCTCGGCCGCCGTCAGCGACGTGGTCGAGCCCATCGTCTACTACGTCGACAACGGCACACCCGAGCCGATCCGCAGTGCGCTGCTCGATGGCGCGCGCTGGTGGGCGACGGCCTTCGAGGCCGCCGGCTTCCGCAACGGCTACCAGGTCAAGGTGCTGCCGGCCGATGCCGACCCGATGGACCTGCGCTACAACATGATCAACTGGGTCCATCGATCGACGCGCGGTTGGTCGTACGGCGCCGCCGTCGTCGATCCGCGCACCGGGCAGATTCTCAAGGGCAACGTCAGCCTCGGATCGCTGCGCGTGCGCCAGGACATCATGCTCGGCACCGGACTGGCGTCGATCGCGAGTGGCGACGAAGCACTCCGGTGCACCGCCGGTGACGCGCCGGAGGCAGAGTATCTCGCGGCCCTCGATTCCTCCACCGACGCGACGGCCATGGCGCTCGCGCGCATCCGGCAGCTCTCGGCGCACGAAGTGGGTCACACGCTCGGCTTCACGCACAACTTCGCGGCCAGCACCTACGGGCGCGCCTCGGTGATGGACTATCCGGCGCCGATGGCGAAGATCACCGCCGGCAAGGTCGACCTCTCCGAGGCCTACGGCGTCGGTGTCGGCGCCTTCGACGACTTCGCGGTGAAGTACGCCTACAGCCAGTTCGCGCCCGGCGCCAACGAGCCTGCGGAGCTGTCGCGCCTCGTCGATGACGCGACGGCGAAGGGCCTGCTCTTCATCGCCGATACGGACGCACGGCCGGCGGGCGCGGCCCATCCGCTGGCGAGTCTGTGGGACAACGGCAGCGATCCCGTGGCCAACCTGACGCACGAACTGGCCGTGCGCGCGCTCGCGATGCGCACCTTCGACCTGACGCGCATTCCCGAGGGCGCGTCGGTGAGCTTCCTCGAACAGCAGTTCCTGCCGCTCTACTTCCATCATCGCTACCAGGTGCAGGCGACGGTGAAGTCGGTGGGGGGCCAGTTCTACACCTACGCGGTGCGCAAGGGCACGTCGGCGTCGCCGGCCACGGCGACGATCGTGGCGCCCGAGGTGCAGCGCGCCGCACTCGACGCCGTGCTCGCCACGGTCTCGCCGGATGTGCTGGTGATCCCCGAGCGCATCCTGGCGCTGCTGCAGCCGCAGACGGAGATCTTCGGCGGCTTCAACACCGAGATGTTCCCGCGCCGCACGGGGCTGACCTTCGACCCGGTCGCCGCGGCCACCATCGCCGCCGACCTGCCGATTTCGCTGCTGCTCAACCACGAACGCGCCGCAAGGCTGGTCGAGTTCCACGCACGCGACCCGAAGCAGCCGGGCCTTGGCGAAGTGGTGACGGCGATCGCCAGGAAGCTGCGCGCGTCGACCAACGCCGAGACCCCCGCCGCGCTGGTCCAGCGGGCGGCCCAGTCGGTGTTCGCGATGCGCCTGATGGAACTCGGGGCCAACGAGGCCGCGGCCGCGGACGTACGGGCCATCGCACAGAGTGCGGTGGCCCGTCTGCCTGCGCTGTTGGCGGATCCCGCAGCGACGGCATCGATCACCCCGGAGTGGACGGCCCACCGGGTGGCGCTGCTGCGCGACGTCGAGCGCTACGCGCAGCGGCCGTACTCGCCGTACACCCCCCAGAAGCCGCTGCCGGTGCCGGCCGGCGATCCCATCGGTCAGCCCTAACTTACGGAGCGGCGGTGCCCTTGCTGGCGCCGCCGCGGGCCCACCGCTCGGTGGGCGTGCTGCCGTAGGTCGCCTGCTCGGCGTAGAGCTGGGCCGCTGGCGAGCGTGCGGCCACGGCCACGGCCACATGCGCCGGCGCGAGGACGCCGATGTCGGTACCTGCCAGCAGGTCGGACACGGCCAGCGACTGGCGGCTGTTGGGCGGGATCGCGACGTCGACGCGGACGGGCTCGCGATCGGTCAGGAACACGGCCACCTCGACGACTTCGGTGACGGCGCCGACGTTGGTCACGAGCACGTACGTCTGCACGAACGGATCGCCGCCCGACGGGTTGGCGTGGAACTCGCCGCCGGGCAGATGCCACGCCGCACGCGGCGCTTCGCTGAAGCCGGCCGAGGCATGCGCCTCGTGCCACTCTGCCGACGACCCGGGCCACCACATCGCCCGCTCCGCCACGAAGCCGGTCGCGGCCGTCAGATCGACCGAGATGCCGTCCTGCCCGGCCAGCGCGACCCCTTCGTCGGTCACTTCACGATCGAGCCAGATCGTCGCGCGACCGCGCGCGGGCACGGTGCGCGTGAAGTGCAGCGGCGCGCCCGCCGTGGTGCCATCCTGCAGACGGACGGCCGCCGTGACCGGCAGAGGAACGGTGCCGGGGTTGATGACGGAGAGGAACGTCTCGAAGTACGGGCTGGTCGACCCTTCGGCAAAGACCCACCGCGTTGCGGGCGCGGGCTCGCCCGCCGCCTCGTGACCCGCGGCAAACGTCACGGCGCCACCGCGTGTGTACATCGCCCGCTCGGCGACGATGGGCACCCCGTCCAGCGACGTCACGACGGCGCCGAGTTCGGTCTGATCGAGGCCCGGCTCCTGGTTGACCCAGATGGTGCGCCGTGAGGACGCGGGTACCTCGTAGGTCCTCGAAAGGGGAGGGGCACCCTGGCGCAGGTAGTCGATGCGCACCTGGGCGGGCGTCGTCCCCGACGCATTGCCGAGCAGCAGGAAGAGCTCGAACGCCGTCGTCGCGCCCTCGGCGAAGTACCACGTGGTGCGCGGCTGGGGCGTGCCGCGCTCGCTGTGGCTGCCATACGCGGCGCCGGTGGCTGGCCACGTCATCGTGCGCGCGGTGGCCATCGGTCGGGCCGCCTCGATGGCCGTGGCGAACTCCTGGTTCGCGAGTCCTGGCACCGCGCGCGCATCCACGGCCAGGCTGCGTCGCGCCGGCACGACGACGTCGCGGGTGACCACGCGTCCGTCGGCGCGGACGAAGCGCAGCGCGACGGGCTCGGCGACGTCGCGCACGTTCATGAGGCCGAACCGGGTGGCGAAGAAGCCGTCCGCTCCCTCGCCGAACAGGGCCACCGGGCCGCCCAGGGGATGCGATCCGCGACGGTACTCCTGCGCGTTGGTGAACCCGTCGCCATCCGGATCGCCGAAGGGGCCGCGGTCGGCTGGTGCCACGCCGGCGAGACCGAACGTGGCGGCCCACGCGTCATCGACGCCATTCCCATCGGCATCGGCGGTCGTCGTCAGTCGCAGGATGGCGCCGGAGATCAGCACCAGGTACAACTCGCCCTGCAGGTCGGCGTCGATCGACACCAGGCCGCCCGACAGTCCGCCCACCTCCCCGGTGTGTTCGCGCACGTCGTCTGCGACGGCGCTGCCGGCGGTCGGCGCCAGACGCAGACTGCGGAGTCTGTTGCTGAAGTCTCCGAACACGTAGCGTCCGACGAACGCGTCTCCGAGCAGGCGGCCGCGGTAGACGTGTCCACCGGTGACGGAGATGCCCTGACTGCGCGGGTAGTCGTGCATGGGGCCCGTCAGCGGCAGGTAGGCGGCAGCGACGCCACCGGGTGCCGAGGGGTTTGCGATGGTGCCCTCGCGCAGCGGCCATCCGTAGTTGCGCCCGCCGTCGCCCGCCGGTTCGTAGTCGATCTCCTCGCGGGCGCTCTGCCCGACGTCGGCGATGAGCAGGGCGCCGGTGCCGTCGAGCGCCGGCGCATCCATCGACACGCGCCAGGGATTGCGCACGCCGAAGGCCCAGATCTCCGGTCGCGCCGCCAGGGGAATGCCATCGACGAAGGGGTTGTCGGGCGGGATGCGATACCCGCGCTCGGCATCGGCGCGGTCCGTCGGCGTGGCCGTGGCCACATCCGGCACGTGGACGTCGAGGCGCAGGATCTTGCCGAGCAGTTGCTGCGGGTCCTGTGCCGTGCGGAAGGCATCGTTGCCACCGCCGCCGTCGCCGAGCGGCACGATCAGGAAGCCGGCGCGGTCGAACAGCAGCACGCCGCCGTTGTGATTGGAGGCCGGCTGGGGGATGGCCCGCTGCGGCGGCTGCGACGAGAACGCCAGGTCGAGACGCGAGGCAGGATCGAAGCGGAGCGGATCCCCGGCCGCCCGGGTGAACCGGGCGATGACCGTCGCGCCATCCGGCGCGCGGGTGAAGTTGACCCAGATGCGACCGGTGGTCGCGAACGCGGGATCCACCGCCAGGCCCAGCAGCCCCTGCTCTCCGGCCGAGACGATCTGCGTCGTGAGGTCCAGGGCGGCGTCGGGCAGAAGGACGCCGCTCTCGACGACGCGGAGGCGGCCGCCCTTCTCGACGACGAAGTGCCGACGCGTGTCGGACGGGTCGGCGACGAGGCCGACCGGCTGAGACAGTCCGCTGACGTAAGGCGCAAGGCGGAGGGTCTGGGCCGCGACGGGCGAGCGGCCCGTCGCGATCAGCGCCAGCAGGAGGCACGAGCCGAGGCGCAATCGCATGAGAGCACTCCTTGCCGGCGTTGGCGACGCTACGGCGCGAGCAGGTTGACGCGACGGATGACGGGCTTCTGCAAGGTCGCCGCGGGGGCGGGCACGCCGGGCGACGTGAAGCGGTGCAACTGGCTGTTGGCGATGTAGTAGAAGCCATCGCCGACGACGACCCCGGCGCTGGGCCGGTCGTGATCGGTCAGGTTGGCGTCGAGGACATCGAGCGCGCGGACGTTGAGTCCGTCGGCGGTGAGACGAAGCCGCACGACGCGCGACAGGCCGGGCAGGCCGTTCTGCACGGCGACCAGATCGCCCTGGTAGGTGGCCAGGCCATCGATGCCGACGAGCGTGAGGGCCGCGGGATGCCCGACCGGCGTGACCTCGCGTGACGCCAGCGTCACGCGCGACAGGCCCTCGAGATGGGCGACGTACAGCGCGCGGCCGTCGGCGCTCCAGGCGAGTCCACTCGGCCGCAGGTCGGCCCCGATGGTCACGAAGGGATCGAGGGCCCGAGCCCCGGGACGCCAGCGATAGAGCACGCCGGCGCGTGCGTCGGTCATGTAGAGAGTGCCGTCTGGCGCCTGCACGAGTTCGTCGAGCAGATGGTCGCCCGTCGGCGGCGGCGGCGGCGTCTTCGTGACCTGGCGGCCGGACGACAACTGCAGGCGGTGAAGGAACGACTGGCCGTCGGCCTCGGTGGCGTAGCCCTGCATCTCGGGTCCGCCCGCGCTGAGCACGTACAGGGCACCGCGCTGGTTGTCGGCCTCGAGGCCGCGCACCCCGAGGAAGCCGGCCTCGCGGAATGTCGCGTAGTCGGAGGCGCGGCCGGTGATCTCGTCGACCACCACGACCTTGCGCTTGTGGAGGCTGCCGATGAGGAAGCGCCGCGAGCCGCGGTCGTAGGTCATGGCCTCCGGGAAGAAGTCGGGCTCGTTCAGGCGGAAGGCCACCGTGCTGTGCTGGACAGGCGCGACCAGTGCCTGCAGGCGGTCCTGCCACTCGGGCCAGTGCTCGTGGTCCCGCAGCGTCTCGAAGGACGGCGACACCAGCACGTCGGCAGCGATGCCCTTCTCGGCCAGCAGCCCGAGCGCCTCGAAGGCCTCGCCAGGTCGATCGGCCTTCGCGTAGGCGCGCACCTTCGCATACAGGAGGTACGGGTGATTGGGTGGCGCACGCCGCGACGCGCGCTCGACGGCCTCGACCGCAGCGGCCGCGTCGCCGGCGCCGAGGGCGAGCAGGGCCGCGTCGTAGAGGCGTGGCCACGCCGCCGGCTCGACCGCCTCGCTGCCACGCAGGCCCCCACCTGGCGTGCCAAGCACGACCAGGCCCAGGAGCGTGACCCACGCGGTCCATCGGCGCATGCGTCGATTGTACGTGGGGCCGACGGGCGCCCTACCTCATGCGACGTCCCTAGGCGGCAACCGCCCGGACGCGACCGCCGGACAAGTCCGGCGGCTACGCACCTTCTCCCTTCTACCTCTTGCCCTTCGGCATTCGGCATCCGGCCTTCGGCATTCGAGTTACTGCGTCGGTCGCAGCAACTGACGGAACGTCAGGGTGTTGATGTCGCGGAACATCGGCGTGCGGGGCGGCAGCAGCGGCGGCGACAGGAACTCGGTGTCGAAGTTGTACCCGCGCGATGGCGCGCCGTAGACGATGTCGCAGCACTTGTAGCTGCCGATGGCCTGTCGGCTCGTGAAGAAGCTGATGATCGAGCCGCGGTAGTTCAGCGCCGTGCCCGACCAGTCTTCGATGAAGCGCAGGAAGTTGTGCGCGCCGCCGTCGGTGCCGTAGTCGGTGTGGTCGGCCGCGTTGTTGGTGGGTCGCGTGAACGCAATGCCCTTGCCGGCGATGACCGCCACGCGGTACCAGGTCGTGGCGGAATTCCGCTGGGCATTGACGACATTGCCCGTCGTGCGGCTGAGTGAGTGCGGGTTGATGAACGACCCGATGTCGTTCCATGCGCTGCTCAGCAGCGTGACTGCATCGGCGATGACGGCGGCCGAGACGTGTCCGTTCCCGGTCGGCCCGAAGGCGCCACCGGGTTCGTTGCACGCGCCTGCGGCGTCGCCCGGCGTGCAGGCGTTGTAGTTGCCCTGGATGTAGACCGGGTTCTCGCTCGCCACCATGAGCCCCTGGCTGCCATTGGCCGGCAGTTGGGTGCGGGCGCCGTTGACCAGCTTGAGGGCCCGACGGAAGAAGACCGGACGATTGGCCCGCGCCTGCTGCCAGGTCACCGTCGTCCAGGGACGGGCGGTGTCGCCGAACGGTGCGGTGTTGGTCACCCAGCGCGGCGTCTGGCCGTAGATCTCCTGGAGCCCATTGCCGTTCATGTCCTCGCCGAGGTCGAAGGTGCCGCCGACGTCGCTCCGGGCAGACCCCGAATTGACGAAATCCTCCCAGCCGAACTCGGCCGTCTCGCGGTCGTCGCCGAAGGGACTGACCACCGTGGCCACGCCATCCGGGCCGAGGTCGCGGTTGGTTCGCCGGTCCGAGAAATAGACCACGAAGCCGGTCTCGTTCATCGTGTCGTCGTCACCCGTGGCGCCAATGGCTCCCGTGAGCCAGCGGCGCAGGTTGTTGACGTCGAGCTCGACGTAATGCATGACCCCGCGGTGATACGGGTTCACCGTACGGAAGAAGGCCTCGTCGTCTCGCGGCGCGCCTTCGCGCGGGTCGTACAGCACGTTGGGCCAGTAGTCGGTGGCCAGGGTGCTGCCGTTGCCGCAGCGCAGCCCGTTGGCCCCGTTGAGTCCCGTTGCCGACGTCGGCGTGTCCTTCAGACGCTGCAGACGGATGACCGCGTTCGGGCTGGCCTCGCCCAGCGCGCGGCAGTTGCCGTTGTCCTTGGTCAGCAACGCGCCAGTCGACAGGTTGCGGCCGGAGAAGCCGAGGTTGAGGAGCTCGGCCGTCACGTCGTGGAACACACCACTGTTGTCCTGCCGTTCGATCTTGAGGTAGCCGCCGATGAGGCTGGTGTTGTTGGCCTGCACGTAGAAGGCACTCGCCGGGCCCGCCAGTGCCAGGGGCGTCAACCCTGTCGCCAGGATGTTGGCCTGGGTGTTGACGTAGGCATAGCCGGCCCCGGTCAGCGAGGCCAGGGAGTTGAGCTGGATGGGCTCGACGGCGGTGTCCACGGACGGCAGATTCATGATGTCGTCGCGCGCGTCCGACAGCAGGATGCGCAGGCTGGCCATGTGGAAGAAGCGCTGGTCGGCCACCGCCGGCGTGTCCGGCGCCGCGGCGACGGGGCGCCGGATGATGTCGATGGGCTGGGCACCGTCGCTCACGAGCGGCAGGTCGAGGCGGCGCGCGCCGGTGCGGCCATTGGTGATGGTGCGGTTGTAGACCCCGACCGACAGGTTGGTCCACGCCGGCTCGTTCTGCGCCGACCCGACGTTGCCGACCAGCGAGCCCTCGCAGGCCGCGCCGCCGCAGTTGAGGGGACCGAGATTCCTGAAAGCACCGGTGCCCGGGTTCAGCGTCATGCGGACGTTGCCCTGGTGCGTGCCGGTGACGCCGTTCTGCAGGTGGGTGCGGATGACCTCGCCCACCGTCGTGACCCGGTCCGCGAGGGTCAGCGTGGCGGTGCCATCCTGCTTGAGGAACAGGTTGCGGTTGGTGTGCACACGACCGCCGAACGCGAAGTTCGGACCGGCGAAGAACGACAGGTCGTTCTCCGAGAAGATGCCGAACTGGAACACCGGGATGCCGACCGTCTGCATCTCCCGACGCATGCGCACTTCACCGCCGGTGGTCGATCGCGCCGTCACGGTCACTTCGTAGGGCGTGATCAATCCGACCAGGCCCTGGTACGGCCCGGACGGCACCGGCCGCGCGGCGGAGGCTCCCGCGGTGATGCGATAGCCGGACCCGCCCCCAGGCGCGGTGTAGACGAAGCCGTCGAGCACCGGAGGGGTCGTCTCGATGACGTCGAGCTGCGCGCGCGTCGGGCTGAAGTTGCCGCCGACGAACAGGTCGCCCAGGTCGGCCGTCAGCTTCTCCAGTCCGGCGTGCGCCGCCGCATAGGCCTGCGTCTGGTCGCGGTTCAGCCCATTGGCCTGCTGGTCCGCCACCACCAGCGACACGAAGCCGACGAGCAGCGCCGACATGAGCATCATGACCATCACGGTGGCCAGGAGCGTCATGCCGTCCTCGCGCCGCAGTCCGCGTGCGCTCATCTGAGTGTTGTCCATGGCTCGTCTCACATGTACCGATTGACCAGAGCCAGACTGCGCAGGCTGACCTGGGTGTTGAGCGTGTTGCGATAGAACAGGCGCGTCTCGTGATTGGGCTCGGCCGACCGTCCCGTCAGCCGCACGTTCACCTTGCGCACCTGGTTCGGCGAGCACGTCAGCACGGGCGGGGTGGCCGGATCCGGGTCGCAATCGCCTGTACCGTCGAGATCCGCGGCGTTCATCTGGACGTTCACCGGGTTGGTCACGCCATCGACGATGTCGTAGGTGATGAGGAAGCTCTCGATGAAGAACGCGACGGTGGTCGGCGGGTTGTCGTTGATGCGACGAATCAGCCGCAGGTCCCGCTGCGGATCGCCTGGCGTCTCGAGGTAGTAGCTGATCATCCGCATGCGCGTTGCCCGGCTCGGCAGGATGCCGGCAGCGAGCACCTCCGCCGGGGCTTCGGCCAGGTACTGCGCCATGGTGCCGTCAGGAGCGCCTGCCTGATTGAGGTTGAGCGGGTCGCCTTCCTGGAACTGGACGATCTGACCGTTGACGGCGGTGACGAACCGCAACGTGCTGGCCGACCCCTTCTCGAACAGGATCAGGTCGCCGACCCGGATGTTGTCGCCGAGGATGTCCGGCACATCGTCGATGTCGGTCGAGGGATGCACGGTCATCGAGATGTCGTTGATGGCCGTCAGGGTGACCTCGTCGAAGGCGTTGTCGGCCGCGAGCACCGTGATCATGTCGGTGGCCTGCCCGTTGATGGCCGGCCCGAGCCCCGGCCCCACCGTGACGGCACCGATGGTCGACAGGTTCGGATCGAACGTCAGGTTCGAGCCGATCGGGCCCGGGCGAACGATCGGGAGCGCCCCGGCGCCCGACGGCACGGAGACGACCATCCCCGACGGCAGGCCCTGCCCGGCCTGGATCATGTCGCGCACCAGCAGGTCCATCGCCACGCGCAGGTTGTTGTTCATGTTGGTGACGTGCCTGACGCTGTTCTGCGCGCGCGTCGCGCTCGTCATCACCGAGAACACCCCGCCCATCACCAGCGACGTCACCGCCATGCTGACGAGGAGTTCGACCAGCGAGAAGCCGCGCCGATCGTGTCGATCGAAGTCCATGTCGAGTCCTGTCGCCTACGAGTAGTTGGACACGAAGGTCGTCAGCCGGTAGGTCCGGTCGATGCCGCCGACGCGGTACCTGACGATGACGCGCACTTCACGCAGGGAATTGCTCTGGTCGCAGATCCAGACCTCCCTGGTGAACTGCTCCAGTTGCTGGACCCAGTCGTCGGCGGTGCCGGAAACGCCGTCGTTGCCGAGATGCCGGATGGTCTCGAGCGGCTCGTCGTCGTCGTTGGCCGTGTTGATCAGGCCGTCCGGACCGGCGCCGTGCAGGCCGCCCGGCTGGACGCCATCGATGAACACACCGGCCGCGTTGTTCCAGCCGGCCGGCTGGGCGACGCCGGGGCAGAGGCGCGCGGTCTGGTTGCGAATCTGGGCCCAGGTCAGCACGCGGGTGTCACGAGCCGTGTGCACGCTCTCGATCGCCTCGCGAGCCTTCTCGCGGGCGGTCAGGTTGGGCGACGAGGCCGCGGTGTGGGTCATGCCGAGCATGAAGATCTGCGCCACGGCCATCAGCGAGGTCGTCATGAGCAGCATCGAGACCAGCACTTCCATGAGGCTGAATCCCGCGTCGCCCCCGAGGCCGCCACGACTGGCAGGGGCAGGGGTGTGGCTGGTGCGTGTCATGTCGTCACTCCGTCCAGGCGCGGCCGTTCCACTGCCACTCGCGGAGCAGGGCGGTCGGGCCGAAGAGCGTCACCGCGCGGGCAGACAGCGGCTCGAACGGCCGCCCCAGGAAGACGGTGCCGTTGACCACATCGCCATTGGCATCGACCAGGGTGCCCTCGCTCGTGAAGCTCCAGGGGGCGGCGCCGGTGAACTCGACCGCCGTGGCGCCAGCCGAGAAGCCGTCGGGCGTATCGGGCAACTCGATGAAGCGGCGCAGTTCCATGCGCTCGCCGATGAAGACCTGCTGCACCAGCGTCTGGCCGATCTGGGCGCCATTGGCGTCGATGTCCTCGCGCCAGGCCTCGATGGCATCAGGGGCCTGGAAGCGGACTTCGACGTTGCGCCGCTCGGTCACAGCCTGCTCGCGGGCCGTGCGCAGCAGGGCGGACAGCTGTGAACTGCCGCTGTCGGCCTTGGCCGCCGCAATGGCCCCTGGCAGCACCAGCAGGCTCATCGACAGCAGCACGCCGACGATGGTGACCGTGATGAGGACTTCGATCAGCGTGAAGCCGGCGGCGGAGGTGAGGCGATGGCGTGTCATGGCAGAAAGAGACTTCCTGCCGGGGTTGTGCAAATCGTGTTCCACGACACGGCGAGCGCAGGAACACTCCCTGCGCTCGCGTCGACGCTCACTATCGTGGGGGGACCGACAGAACCGTCATCGCTCTGACGACCTCGGGGGTCGGACGATCGTCGGTCCGGGCCCGCTGGCTCAGTCCTGCGACTCGGTCGAGGCCAGGTGGGCCTCCTGCGACCGGGCGCGCACCCAGGCGGTTCTGGCTTCGAAGTAGCCGGCGACGAAGGTGCCGAGGGTCGGCTGCTCGCGGCGCCCCCCGGTGATGGCCTCGAAGAAGCCGTGATTGGCTCGCGCGAACTCGCGAATGGTCACGTCGTGCGTGCCGGCCTCGCGCACGGCCTGCTCCATGCGGGCCTTGTGGACCTTCGGCGGGACGATGGTGTCGAGTTCGCCGTACAGCACCAGCATCGGCACCGAGAGCTGCGCCAACACCGGCAGCGGGTCGTAGGAGAAGATGTGCTCCCAGTTCCAGCGCAGCGAATCGAGGGTCGTCGGGGCGTTCACGTACGAGAGCCATCCGGCCCTTGCCCCTGAGGCCATGGCCGCCTCGAGCCGCTCCCAGCCCTGTCCCGTGCGCGCCACCTCGAACTTCTGGTCCATGAACGCCACGGCCTGGGCGATGGTCTCGCCCTTGTGCCCGTCGGCGCGCATCGTCGTCTCCACGCGCAGGCGCTCGTGCTCGAGCGGGGTCATCACCGGGGCCGATTCGACGACGACGAAGCTGACGTCGCGCGACTTGATTGCGGCCAGTGGGGCCACCCAGCCGCCGAGACTCATGCCGTGCACCCCGATCGCCGAGGCCTGGATCTCGGGTCGCGACCGCAGGTAGCGCACGCCGGCCAGCGCGTCCTCGGCGAGATCGTCGAAGGTGGCGCGCACCCAGCGCCCGGTCGAGAGACCGGTGCCGCGCTTGTCCGTGATGAGCACCGCCACGCCATGGCGTGCGAAGTGATCGGCAAACGGGCGGAGGGCATCGCGCGTGACGCCACCGGATCCGTGAATCATCACGATCGCCGGGTGCGGGCCGGGGCCGGACGGCAACAGGAGGCTGCCGGCGATGCTGACGTCGCTGTGCGAGTAGCGCACCGGAATCTCGCTGTAGAACACCTTCCTGATGGCCTGCGTCGTCTTGCCCCGCCGCTCGAAGGCGATGCGGTCGACGCGGCCGGCGGCATCGCGATGCGTCTGCAGGCGCACGACGACGGGAAAGCCGGTCGACATCGAGGGCCCGGCGACGTACTCGTCACGCCCGAGGGCGAACAGGGCACCGGTGCGGCCGGTGTCGTAGTCCACGTACACGGGCTGGTCCTGCCCCGGCGCGAGGAGCAGGACCTTCCCGGGCGCCCACTCGTAGGTGCCATACAGGCCCGCCAGGTCGTCGCTGGTCACGTCTGCCAGCTTGATCATCTCGAACTGCGTGTGGCCGAGCCCCTGCCGCACGCTGCCGACCAGGCGCGTGGGCGTGGCGAACTTGCCCTCGAAGAGCAGGTTGCCATCCTGGCCCGGCACCTCGAAGGACATCGCGCGGCCGCGGTGGGAGACGTGGCTGAGCGGGATGCCTGCCTCGCCGCGCTGGGGCAGGTCGATGCTGCCGGCAATCGGTGCGCTGCCGGAGAACGTGGCGTTCACCACGACGACCGTGTTGCGATTGGCGAACCCGCCAATCCACCGCCCCTGGAGCACGCCATCGGCCGCCAGGACGGGAGTCGCCGAGAGGAGACACGCCGAGAACACGAGACCACCGAATCGCCGCAGGCCCACCTGTCGCATCGCGCCCTCCATCGAGTGTCGATGTGGCGGAAGACGGCGAAGCGAACGGGGTGTTCAGGGCTTTGACGTGACTGGGGCGCCGGATGGGACGGCGCGTGCCGGTGCGGTGACGAACCCGCTGGGCTGACGGTGACGGCCCGTTTGGAAAACGGGCCCTACCCGTCCAGACGGTTCCCGGTGCCCGGTGCCCGGTGCCCGATTCCCGGTTTCCGGTTTCCGGTTTCCGGTTTCCGGTTTCCGGTTTCCGGTTTCCGGTTTCCGGTTTCTCAGAACAGCCGGTAGGCGGCCCCGAACCCGATCTGGAACGAGTTGGCGTTCTGCGACAGGCGGCGGCCCGCGGCCCCCGACGTGAAGGTGATCTCGGCCTGGTTGGCGGCGTAGGCGATCGACCCGCGGAGGGCGAAGCGGTCCGTGAAGTCGTGCCAGGTGCTGACCTGCACGCGCCAGGCGAACGAGACATTGGCGTCGGCTGAGACCTCTCCCGCGCCCAGGCCGAGCAACGGCCGGAGCGCCGGGTCGGCCTTGAAGCTGTTGAACGAGGGGCCAGCCCCGCCCGCGACGTCGAAGCTGAGGGGATGCTTCACCCACGTGCGGCGGACTCCGACCAGCACCGGCCGCACGGTGAGCGTCCCCATCGGCGTGGTCGGGCTACCGAGCGGCACCGCGTCGATGTCGCTGCTGAACCAGCCGAACATCGGCGTCACGGCCCAGCCACTCTTCGAGGGCGTGCGAAACAGGAAGCGAAACGGCAAGGGGTTGGACGCGTGCCCGCTGGTGGTCATCACCTTCTCCCACCCGGCGCCGATGCTGAGGCCCGTCCACGGACGCTGCCGCTGCACGGACGAAATCGGCGGCGCCTCCTGCGGCGGTGGGTCCGGCGGCGTGTCCTGCGCGCGGGCCGGCGACGCGCTCAGCAAGGCCAGGCAGGCGGCCGTGCCCAGCATGTTCCAGTGACGGGCCGGCAGACGCGGCCTCACGCGGCCGCGTCCGTCCCGGTCGACGTCGCCGGCACGACGACACTCACCAGCAGGCCGACGATCACGACGCCCAGCGCGCCGATGACGTTGTGCCAGAGGAAGGAGATGTCCGGGCGGAAGACGGCCACCGAGGCCACGAGCGCCATGCCGCCCATCAGGCCGACGAAGGCACCCGTACCCGAGGCCCGTCGCGTCGCCATCGCCAGCATGAACACACCGAGGATCGACCCGTAGAAGAACGACCCGAAGCGGTTGACGACCTCGATGAGCGACCCGAGGTTGGTGGCGAAGAGCGCGACGACACAGGCGAAGATGCCCCAGAAGCCCGTGGCCACGCGCGACACCAGCAGGTAGTGCGCATCGGGTGCGTCCGGCTTGACCAGCCGCCGATAGAAATCGATCACCGTGGTCGTTGCCAGGGCATTGAGCTCGGAGGCGATGCTGGACATCGCCGCGGCCATGATCGCGGCCAGGACGATGCCGATGAGACCGATGGGCAGGTGCGTGGTGACGAAGGTCGGGAACACGTAGTTGACGTCGCGGTAGGTGCGGTCGCCCGTGACGTCCTGGACGAGCGTGGTGGCGTCCCGGCGCACGGCCTTCAGCGCGGCGTCGGACGCGAGGAAGGTGGCCTCGGCGGCGGCTCGCGCGCTGGCATCGTCGGTGGTGGCCAGCGCCTTCGCGGCGTCACGACGCGAGTTGAACGCCTCGGTGAAGCGCTGCTCGGTCTCGGCGTACTTCCCCGCCAGCGCGCTCTGCTTGACCCGCGACTCGTGCACGGGATTGAACAGCATCGGCGGCTGGGTGAAGAGATAGAAGACGAACACCAGGATGCCGATCATCAGCACCAGCACCTGCAGCGGGATCTTCCAGTAGGCGCTCATGTACAGCGACGACGTCGCTTCCTGCTCGGAGCGCGCGGTGAGGTATCGCTGCACCTGGCTCTGGTCGCAGCCGAAGTACGACAGCATCAGGAACAGGCCGCCGATGAGGCCCGACCAGAAGGTGTACGTCTCGTTCAGCGTGAACCGGAAGTCGAACGCCTGCATGCGGCCGGTCGCACCGGCCACGCGCAGCGCGTCGCCCATGCTGACGTCACCGGGCAGGCCGACGACGAGGGCGATGGCCACCGCCACGAGGCCGAAGACGATGACGTACATCTGCTTGACGTCGGTCCAGGTCACGGCCTGCACACCGCCGAGCATGGTGTAGATGGCCGTCGGGATGCCGATGAGCAGCACCGTCAGCGTCAGGTTCCAGCCCATGATGATCGAGAGGATCACGGCCGGTGCCGAGATGATCGTGCCGCACGACAAGCCGCGCGACAGCAGGAAGAGCGCGCTGGTCAGCGTGCGCGTCTTCACGTCGAAGCGACGCTCGAGGTACTCGTAGGCCGTGTAGACGCGCGCCCGGTGGAAGAACGGCACCGCAGTGACCGCCAGGATCACCATCGCCAGCGGCAGGCCGAAGTAGAACTGCACGAAGCGCAGTCCGTCGGTGTAGCCCTGCCCGGTGGTGCCGACCATGGTGATCGCACTGAGCTGCGTCGCCATCACCGACAGGCCGACGGCCCACCAGGGATTGCTGCGGTTGCCGAGGAAGTAGCCCTCGATCTCCTTGCTGCCGCGGGTATGGCCGACCCCCGTCCAGATGATCCAGGCCAGGTAGAGCGCGATGATGAACCAGTCGATCGGATGCATGGCTCAGCGCGTGAACGCCTGCTGCAGGGCGAACAGCAGCAGCAGCGTGACGATCTCGACGGCGATCACCTTGGCCGCAGACCCGAGGGTCTTGGTGTGGGGCACGTGCGTCATCAGAGGGCCTCGACAGCGGCGCGCAGGCCGCGTGCGGCGTCACCGAGCAGGGTCTGCGTCGCTGTAGTCCAGGCGCGGTCGGTGCGCAACTGCTGCTCGGCCACCGCGAGCGCCGCAGTGGTCCGGACCGGCGATGGCCCGCCGAGCGTCTGCCGCACCTCGACGAAGTGAGCGGCGCTGAGCACGTGCTGCAGTTCCGTCTCCGTGTACGGCAGCGTGCGCCCAATCACGGCGGTGGTGGCGCTGGCGAGCGCGTCGACCAGCGGTCCGGCCGGCACGCGGCGTCGTTCGGCGACGAAGTGGGCGGCGATCTCGTGGCTGATGCGAAAGGGCAGCGCATGCGTCCGCGCCAGCGTGTCGGCCAGTTCGGTCACCGTGGTGCCGCCCTCGGCGGCACGCGACGCCATCTTGTCGATGTCGAAGGTCGCCTGCGACATCGCGCCAGCGACGAGGCGAATCGCCCGGATGGCATCACGGAAAGCGTTGGCGACGAGCGGCTGGAGATCGTCCTCGGTGTCCACGATGTCGCCGAACGGCGTGTTGTGCACGGCGATCGACACGCCCTGCGCCTGCCCGAGCGCCTTGCTGCCGAGCGCCCTGGCGTGCTCGAGAGCGACCGGGTTGCGCTTCTGCGGCATGATGCTGCTGCACTGCACGTAGCCGTCCGAGAGCCGCAGATAGCCGAACTCCGCGGTGCACCACAGCATCAGATCCTGCACGAAGCGGCCGAGTCCCACGAGCAGCACCGACAGCGTGCTCGTCGACTCGAGCAGGTAATCCACCGTCGCGATGCTGCCGTAGGTGTTGCCGGTCGGGCCATCGAACCCGAGCAGCGCGCTGGTCCGGTCGCGATCGATCGGGAAGCCCGTGCCGGTGATCGCGCAGGCGCCGAGCGGGTTCCGGTTGACGCTCGCGTAGGCCGCGCGGAGCCGCTGGTGGTCGCGTTCGAGCTGTTCGATCATCGCCAGCAGGTAGTGCGCCACCGTGCTGGGTTGCGCCGGCTGCGTGTGCGTGTGCGCGGCGTAGACCGTGTGGATGTGTCGGCCGGCAAGCGTGATGAGGGCGGCACGCAACTCCTCCACCGCCGCCGTCGTGTCCAGCAACGCCTCCCGCAGGCGCATGCGGTACATCGTCATGTCGATGTCGTTGCGGCTGCGTGCCGTGTGGAGCCGGCCGGCGATCTCGTGGCCGCAGACATCGATCAGCGTCTGTTCCAGGTAGAAGAACAGGTCCTCGTACGTGCCGTCGTAGGTGACGGTGCGCACCTGGTCCTCGTCGATGCGATCGAGACCGGTACGGATGAGTCGGGCGGCATCCGGCGCCACGATGCCCTGCTCGGTGAGCATGACGAGGTGGGCGTAGTCGATGGCGCGGAGCTGGACGAGGAAGAGCCGCTTGGCGTCCTCGAAGATGTCGTTGAGGACGAGGTGGACGTACTCGGGCGCAAACGCAGGCATTGCCGAAAAGTATTTCACGGTCCGGCCGGATTGCTGCCGACCGTGTGCGTTCACCCGTGGAGGTACAGCAGGCCCACCGCGAGCCCGCCGAGTCCCCAGCTCCAGGGCGTGAGGTCCCGGGACCGCCCGGCGACGACGAAGGCGACCACGTGGGCCACGAGCCCCCACAGCAGGCCCTGCGTGATCGACAGCGTCAGCGGGATGAGCACCAGGGTGAGAAAGGCCGGCACCATCTCTTCGAGCGCGCCGAACGGCAGCGCCCGACTGGTGCGGAACATCAGGACGCCGACGATGATCAGCACCGGCGTGGTGGCGAATGGCGGCACCGCGGCGGCGATCGGCGCCAGGAACAGGCACGGCAGGAAGCAGAGCCCGGCGACGATGGCGGTCAGCCCGGTGCGGCCGCCGGCATTGATGCCGGCCGCGCTCTCGACGTAGGCGGTGCCAGACGACGTGCCGAGCAGCCCGGCCCCGAGCGTCGCCCACGCATCCACGATCAACCCCTGTCGGAGGCGGACCGGCCGGCCCTCGTCGTCCGTGAACCCGGTGGCCTCGGCGACGCCGATGAACGTGCTGAGCGAGTCGAACAGGTCGGTGAACAGCACCGCGACGATCGAGGGCCAGAGCGCCGGCGCGAGGGCGCCCCAGAGATCGAGCCGCAGCGTCACCGACGTGAAGTCCGGTCGGCTCACCCATGTCTGCGGGGGCGTGACCAGGCCCGCCATCCACGCCACGGCCGTCACGGCGCCGATGCTCACGAGGAAGGCGATCGTCTTGCCGCGCACCATGAGGCCCACGGCGATGACGAGCCCCAGCACGGCCAGCAACACCGAGGGCGTGAACGGCCCCGGCTTGACCAGCGTGACCGGATCGCCGACGACGATGCCGGCCCCCCGCAGGCCGACCAGCGTGATCAGCAGGCCGATGCCGCAGGCCATGGCGGTCCGCAGCGAGGCCGGGATGGCCGCGGCCACGCGCTCGCGCACCGGCGTGACCGAGATGACCAGGAAGAGGACGCCCGCCCAGAAGACCATCCCGAGCGCCGTCGGCCACGGAATCTGCTGACCGACCACGAGGGTGTAGGCAAAGAACGCGTTCAGGCCCATGCCCGGCGCCACCGCGAACGGCAGCCGGGCGTAGAGCCCCATCAGGATGGTGAGCAGCCCGCTCAGCAGCACGGTCGCCGTGAGGGCGCCCGCGAACGGCATGCCCGTGCCGTCACTCAGGATCGCGGGGTTGACGACGACGATGTAGGCGGTGGCGAGGAAGGTGGTGAGCCCGGCGACGACCTCGGTGCGCGTGGACGTCGCAGGCACGGCCGGCGCCGTCTCCGGCATCACGCGTCGGCCACCATGCGCAGGAACGGCTCCAGCGTGGCCATCACCCGCGGCCAGCGATACCAGGTCTCCACGTGGGCGCGCCCCTGCGCGCCGAGGCGCAGGGCGAGCGACTCGTCGGTCGCCAGCAGCGTGAGCCCCTCGACGAACTCGTTGGCGTGGTGGTAGTAGAGCCCGCCGTTGGCGCGCAGCGTCTGGCCCTTCAGGACCTTGCAGCCGCCGTTGACGAGGGCCGGCACCCCGTGATTCCACGCCTCGAGCAGCACGAGACTGAGGCTTTCGTAGGGCGACGGCATGATCAGCGTCCGCGCACTGCCGAGCAGCGTCTCGCGCAGGTGCTCCGGCACGAAACCGAGCGGCCGAATCTGCGGATGGCTCGGCACCTCCATGAACTCGGGGCCGGCGAGCACCAGCGGCAGGGCTGGCCGCCCCTGCTCGACGTACTGCAGGTAGTGGCGGAACAGCGTCTCGCAGCCCTTGTTCTTCTCGAGGCGCCCGAGATAGAGCGCATACGGAAAGCTGACGCCCAAGTCCTCGAGCTCACCGCGCAGCTCGGGATGCGGCAGTGCCGCCGGAGCCAGCCCCGAGCCGATGACGCACGAGGGCGGCAGGGGCCCGCGCGCCCGCGACGCCACCAGATCGCGCTCCTCCTCGGTGAGGAACACGTAACCGGCAGGCAACGCGAAGTAGTCACCGAGGACATCGAGCCAGATCGTCGGGTCCTCTTCGGCCGTGGGCACGAGGATGGCCCGATCGCGGACGAGGGGCAGGCCGAAGAAGCTCGGATAGTAGCGATACGACCAGAACAGGACGAGGTCGTACTGCGTGCCCTCGGTGCGCAGGTGCTCGAGCAGCGACGGCACCGTCGGCCCGTTCTCCTCGAACCACGCCTGCTGCTGCTCGGTGGTCGAACGTCGCCCGAACACGTCGTGGCTCAGGTCGGCGAAGCGGTGCAGGTGCCGCGGGTGCGTGACCGGGAAGCGCCGCACCGTGACCCGCCCGAGCTGGCTGACGCCGGGTGGGTAGACGTTGCGCCACGTCAGGTAGTCCCTGGCGCAGCTGGTCAGCACCGTGACGTCGTGCGACTCGGCGAGGCGCTCGGCGATGGCCCGGCAATGCGCCTCGGCTCCCCCGGTGACCTCGGCGCCATAGCGCTGCACCACGCACGCGAGCTTCACGCGGGCCCCGTCGTGTCGGCAGGCGCGCCGGGCGTGGGGCGACCCTGCTCGAGGGCCTCGACCCGCGTGGCCAGCCGCACGTTCTCGATCGCGAGTTGCTGCAGGCAGGCCATCAGGACGAAGTTCAGGCGTTCCTGACGCGCGAAGTTCTCGCGGCTGTAGTCGTACAGCCAGCGGGTGATGGGCAACAGGAGCTTCTGCTTCAGCCAGATGATGGCGCCGCCGGCAATGGGGCGATGGCTCGACAGGCGCAGCGACGGGTTGACCCGCCAGTCGTCCTCATCGTCGAGCAACTCGGGCAGCAGCAGGAGCTGGCGGTCGCGGCGCTCGAGGGCGCGGGCGAGCAGGTCCTCGGCCGCCAGGAACACCGCTTCGTCCTCGAACTCGCGCACCCCGCTGCGGGCCAGCCGGGCGCGCACCTCGGCGCGGACCCGGGCGCGCACCTCGGCCATGACGTCCTCGGTGGCAATCCACGGGCGGTCGGCCATGGTTGGGGGAGTTTACCCCACGCCCTGTATCCTTGACGTTCCGCCAGGCGCGCTGCAGGGCGGCCGAACCCCCGCATGGAATTCATCGTCGATCTCCTCACCTGGCTGCGCACCCTTCACAGCGACGAGGGCGTGCGCGCCCTGATCGCCTGGGGCGGGCTCAGCATCCTCATCGCCATCGTCTTTGCCGAGACCGGCCTGCTGGCCGGCTTCTTCCTGCCGGGTGACTCCCTGCTGGTGACCGCGGGTGTCGTCTGCGCCGGGGCGTTCCCCGGGTTGCCGCCCCTGAACATCTGGCTGACCAACCTGCTGCTGGTGCTGGCCGCCGTCATCGGCGACCAGGTCGGGTACGGGCTCGGCAACCGCGCCGGCCGGGCCATCTACAACAGGCCCGACACGCGGTTCTTCAAGAAGAAATACCTGTACGAGGCCCAGGAGCTCTATGCGACCCGGGGTGGGTCCTCGCTGATCGTCGCCCGCTTCGTCCCGGTGATGCGCACGTTCGTGCCGTTCATCGCCGGCGTGGCGAAGATGCCCTACCGGAGCTTCGTGGCCTACAACGTCGCCGGGGGCGTGCTGTGGGTGACCAGCCTCCTGTGGGTCGGCTACCTGCTCGGACTGAGCCCGCTGGCCGAGCAGGCGCATCGCGTCATCCTGGTGGTGATCGTGGTGTCGGTGCTCCCGTTGCTGTGGGAGGTCTACAAGCGATGGAAGCACTCGACAGGCCGGGCGTGACGCGGAGCGCGCACCGGTGACCGGCCCGAGCGAGGCCGGACGGACGGCGGCGCGGCGGCTGGCGCCGCTGGCCCTCCTCTCGCTGGTGCTGCCACCCATCGGCGCGGCCCTGCTGATTGGCTACCTGTCCAGCATCGGCCCCTGGCTGCAGGCCATGGGCCCGCGGGGCGTGGCCCTCTACATCACGGGATTCGGACTCCTCGGCGGCTTCGCGCTGCTGCCCACCTATGCCCCGGCCATCCTCGGCGGCTGGGCGTTCGGCGACCGCATCGGCATCCCGGCTGCCCTGGCCGGGTTCGTCGTGGCCTCCGGCATCAACTACGCCTGGGCCCAGCGCCTGTCGGTGACGCACGCGGCCGCGCTGCTGGCCGAACGTCCCCGGTGGCTGGCCGTGCGCAACGCCCTGGTCGGGCGCTCGTGGCTCAAGACCCTGCTCGTCGTGACGCTGGTCCGGGTGCCACCCAACTCGCCGTTCGCGTTGAGCAACGGCGCGATGGCGGCGGCGCGCGTGCCCATCGGCGCCTATCTGGTCGGAACGCTGATCGGCCTGGCTCCCCGGACCACCGTGGCAGTGAAGGCCGGGTCGCACCTGTCGACGCTGGACTTCAGTCAGCGTGACGCCTTCGGGTCGGCCGCAGTGACGCTGGTGCTGTCGATGGCCGTGCTCGGCATTCTCGGCTGGTTCGCCCGCCGCGCGCTGGATTCGGCGCTCGCGGAACCGACGCCGGACGCCGGCGAGACGCCCCCGCCGCTGGCCTGATACGATCGCGGCATCTTGCCCTTCGATTGCCGCCACCAGTACACGTACGGGCACGACGCGTGTGTCGCCGACTGTCCGACGCGGCACCCGACGAGCGGCTTCGTGTATCAGCGCGTGAGCACCCGCGATGCCGCGCCGGCACCAGAGGCCGGCACCGTGGATGTCGCCGTGCTGGACATGAACCATGGCTGGCCGAATCTCGGTCACGCCGCCGTCGTGCGGTCGCTGCGCCAGGTGGTCTGCGACCTGCGGGCGGCGATGGCTGACGCTGGCCTGCGCGTCCGCGTGTCGTCGTACGACGTGCGCCGCCACGGCGGACGGCCCGCGGTGGACGCCGCCTCGGGCCTGCTCTGCATCGGCACCGGCGGCCCGGGCCACCTCGATCCCCGACGGAACGACGGCCTCGATCCGGGCAGCCAGGGGATCGCGGAGGATCCGTCGTGGGAGCCCGAGGTCTTCGGCCTGTTCGACGACCTGCGCGCGCACCCCGAGGGCACCCTGCTCGCCATCTGTCACAGCTTCGGCATCATGTGCCGCTGGCTCGGCGTGGCGGATGCGCACCTGCGCGGCCCCGAGAAGGGCGGCAAGAGCGCCGGCATCATGGAGAACGCCCTGACGCCGGCCGCCCGCACCCATCCATGGTTCCGCTTCCTCAGTCAGCAGGCCGGCGCCTCGCAGCGCATCGCCGTCCTCGACAGCCGCCTGTACGACCTGCTGCCCGAGGGGCCACTCCCCGACACGATGCAGGCGATCGGCTACGAGACGCTTGGTGTCGGTGGCCCTGTCGGCCCGGCACTGACGATGCTGGAAGTGGAGCGCAGTGCCGCCGACGGCATGCCACGCATCCTCGGCGTCAACCACCACCCCGAGATCGTCAATCGGCCGCGGCAGCTCGCCCTGCTGCGTCGCCGCCACGCCGCGGGGAAGATCGACGACCGCTGGTACGAGGAACGTCGGCGCACGCTGATGGAAGCGCTGGACGATCGCGCCGGCGAGCAGCAACTGGCCCTCACCTCCAGCTTCTCGCTGCACGGGCCGCTGCGCTACCACCTGCTGCGCCGCCTGCGACAGACTGCCGAGTCGCTCGGGCGCGCGTGGCCCCTGCACGAACGGACGTCGCCGCTCGCGATGCTCGCGACCGGTGAAGTGTTGTCCCTCGACGAACTCGGAGCCGCGCTGTGATTCCGCAGCCGCCTTTTGCCGCCACGCTGACCACCGAAGAAGAGTTGCGCCGCTTCGAGGAACTGAAGCCGCGCCTCAACCAGGTCTGGGACGTCCTGATGCGGACGGCCGACCAGCCGGGCACGTCGGTGGTCGTCCCGTCACTCACCCTCGACCAGGATGAACTGCGCAAGCTCGATGGCGCGACGTTCTACGAGGAACGCCTGCTGTTCCTGCTGATCCGCCTGCGCAACCCGCGCGCCCACGTCGTCTACGTGACGTCGCAGCCGGTGCATCCGCTGATCCTCGACTACTACCTGCACCTGCTGGCCGGCGTGCCCGCGAGCCACGCCCGCGCCCGGCTGACGATGCTGTGCACGTACGACACGTCGCCGCGACCGCTGACGCAGAAGATCCTCGAGCGCCCGCGCCTGATCGAACGCATCCGCGAGGCCATCCCGGACCCGTCACGCGCGTATCTCACGATCTTCAACTCGACGCCGCTCGAGCGGAAGCTGGCCGTGCTGCTCGGCATCCCGCTCAACGGCCTGGACCCGACGCTGAACCATCTGGGCACCAAGTCGGGCAGCCGCAAGGTGTTCCGCCAGGCCGGCATCGAGCTGCCGGAAGGCTTCGAGGACCTCACCGGCGAGGCCGACGTCGAGGACGCGCTGGTCGAACTCGCGCACCGGCGACCCGGCCTGCGCAAGGCCGTCGTCAAGCTGAACGACAGCTTCTCGGGCGAGGGCAACGCGATCTTCCGCTTCCCCGATCAGCCCGACGATCGTCTGGCGGTGCGCAAGGCGCTGCGGTCGCTCGAGTTCGCGGTGCCGTGGGAGACGCACCAGAACTACTTCCAGAAGTTCACGCGCATGGGGGGCATCGTCGAGGAGTTCATCGACGCCGCGATCAAGGTGTCGCCGTCGGCGCAGTTGCGCACCAGTCCGGCGGGCGAGGTGCTGCCGACGTCGACGCACGATCAGATCCTCGGCGGGCCGTCGGGCCAGGTGTACCAGGGGTGCAGCTTCCCGGCGCACGAGGACTACCGCATGGCGATCCAGACGCGCAGCATCCTCGTCGGCGAGGTGCTCGCGAAGCAGGACGTCGTCAGCCGCTTCGGCGTCGACTTCCTCGCCTACAAGGACGCTCCGGAGGATCCCTGGAAGCTGACGGCGCTCGAGATCAACCTGCGCGTGCTCGGCACCACCCATCCGTTCCTGGCGCTGCAGTTCCTCACGGGCGGCACGCTGGATCCGGACACGGGCGAGTTCGTCTCGCTGAGCGGTCGCCCGAAGTTCTACATGGCGACCGACAACCTCCGCGCCGCCACGTATCGCGGCGTGCTCCCCGAAGACCTCATCGACATCGTCACCGACAACGGCCTGCACTACTCGCACCGCACGGAGTCAGGCGTGCTGTTCCACCTGATCGGCGCGCTGTCGGAGTACGGCAAGCTGGGCCTCACCGTCATCGCCAGCAGCCCCGAGGAGGTCGCGGACCTCTATGGGCGAACGCTCGATGTGTTGGCGCGAGAGACGGGGATCGGGCATGGGTAGCGCCATCGTCAAAGGACAAAAGGGCAAAAAGGGCGAACAGGGCAAGACGACAGAACCGAAGGTCGAAGACTGGAAGGGTGGAAGGAGTGAAGGCGTGAAGGCTACGGTGAGGTGCGGAGGCGTTTGACGGAGGTCGAGAGGATGGCGACGAGTTCGCCGGATCGGCGAGGAGCCAGCCGATCTCGGCGGGGTCGGCGCACAGACCGGACTGCTCGATCAGATTCAGCCAGTACTGCGCCTCACGCGCTTCGCGCAGGGCACCTGACCGCAGCGCCAGCAGGTGACGCCTCGTGGTGGCAGATTGTGCCTCCGCGTTGTGAGCGCCGATCGCAGTTCCTGCACGCAGGGCCTGCTGCAGCAACGTCTGCGGGATCAGGCCTCGCTTCCGTTCTGCGACGAAACACCTCAACAAACGCGTAGCAAACGCCGCCGATCGCTCCAGCAAGTCCCTTCGCTGTGTAGGCATGGCGTCTCCCAGAGCACACGCCATGCCACTTCATCCTGTACTTCTACTTTCCCCAGACGTATTCGAGCGCGAGTGGGAGCGTCTGCGCCTTGACGCCCCTGTCGCAGTGGGCGGCGTTGCGGACGAAGACGAACTGGTACGGGTAGCCTTTCGCGGCCAGCACCTTGGCCATGCGCTCGTTGGCGTCGACCCAGTCGTGCATGTCGTCGCGCATGACGTTGGGGTTGAACAGGTCGCGGTCGCCGACGTGCAGCCAGAGGCGCAGGGGCTTCTTCGCCGTCGTGGGAATGAGCGTCTCGTGATAGCCCCAGGCGCCGCCGGGCGTCGCGGGATTCCACGGCCACTGCTGGTTGACGTACGTGCCCGAGTACGAGAGGACGCGGTGGTAGAGGTCGGTGCGATACCACGCCATCGACAGCGCTGCTGACGCGCCCGAACTGCAGCCCATCGTCGCGCGCTGGTCGGGGTCCGTCGTCAGGCGGACCTTGGCGATCTGCGCGACACGCGGCAGCACGTCCTTTTCGATGAACTCGGCGTAGCGGCCCGACAACGTGTCGTACTCGAGCCCCCGCTGGCTTCCCTGCGCGTCGCCGCCGCCGTTGCCGACCGCGATGCCGATCATCACCGGGATGCGCTTCTGCGCGATGAGGTTCTCGAGTGTCGTGAACAGCAGGGGGTCGGGGCCGTCGGCGCCGACGATGAAGGGGGCCGACGTGCCGGCGACGTACTGCGCCGGCACGAAGACGGACACGGTGCGCGTCCAGGACGCGGGTCGACTGGTGGGCACGTCGAGCCGTGCCGGATTGGTCGGGTCGGGCGTGCCGAAGGTGCCCGCGTCGCGCGCGATGCCTGTCGGATAGACCGTGCTGTCTGCCGACGTCAGCGTGAAGCTGTACACGGTCCCCTTGGGCACGTCCTCGCGGGCAACGGTGTCCGGCGCCGGCGCGTGTGTCGGGCCGACGATGAAGTTGCCGTGTTGGGTGGGACGCGGCAGCGTGCCGTCGGGGAGTTCGGTGGCCTGCACGAGGCGCAGTGCCTGGCGCGTCGGCGGCGTCGGGCGCGGGCGGGGCGTCTCGACGGGCGGGGGGGACGGCGGCGCCTGAGGCGACACGGGCGCCTGCGCCTGGAGCCCACCCGCCCCGCACACCAGCATCGTCACGGCAGCGGCCGTGCCGGCCAACGCCTGTCGCATGTTCCTCACGTGCATCCTCCGGTTGCGCAACACCGTCCGCGTGGCGCAGAGTGTGCGCGTCGATCCCAATCCGACGCAAGTCCCTCCGGACTCGAGGCATGACGCGATTCGCTCGGATCTTCCTCGCCTGCCTGCCGTTGTCCGTCGCGGCGGCGCCAGTGTTCGGTCATCCTGCCGTGAGTGTCGTGCTCGACACGGGCCGCACCTCGAGGCCTCATCGACCAACGCGCAGCGCCTGCGCCGGCTCGCCCCGGACGGGTCGTCACGGGTCGTCTGACCGTCTGCTCCGCCTTGCACCTTGCATGCTTGACTTCTTCGTCCCGCTCTCTGTCCTTCGTCCTTCCCGCCCTGCCCTCTTTCTTTCTGCTCTTCTACCCTTCCACTCTTCGCTGTTGCGGTAAAGTGCTGCCGTGATTCCTGTCGTCCTGCTCACCGGTGCGAGCCGTGGGCTCGGTCGTGGCATCGCCATCGAAGCGGCGTCGCATGCACTATCATCGAGACTTCACGTCGACGCAGTCGTGGCAGCACCGGGCACGTGTCGGTTCCAGGTGCGCCAGCAGTACTCCGTGGGGACTGGGCGCCCCGCCGAGAGGGCATGCAGATGGCATCCACGTACCTCGATGAACGCACCTATTCGCCCGGCGACGTGATCGTCCGCGAGGGCGACACCGGCAACGAGATGTTCATCCTGCAGGAAGGCAAGGTCGTCGTCACCAAGGACATCGACGGGCATGATGTCTTCCTCGCGCTGCTCGAGCGCGGTGACTTCTTCGGCGAGATGGCGCTGCTCGACTCACAGCCGCGCAACGCCACCTGCTCCGCGCTGGTGCCCACGCGCGTGGCCGTCATCAGGAGCGGGGAACTGCTGATCAAGCTGCGACGCGATCCCACGTTCGCGCTGGAGATGCTGCAGGCGTTGAGCCGGCGTATCCGCTACCTCGACACGATGCTCGCCGAGTTCGTGCGCGAGGATGTTCCGTCCAAGGCCACGCTCGACAAGCTGATCGCCAAGGGTGAGTACGCCGCCGATCGCGAGCGATGACCTACCCTGCCGCTCCCGACGACCGACCTGCCTCCGAGCGTGCGTCGACCGGCGCCCCGGCGCCGCGCCGACGATCTGTCCCGTTCACGGCCGGCGACGGTCACCCCGGCACGCTCGTGCACGTGACCGGGCCGACGCCACCGTCGAGGGGTCCCGTACTCCTCATCCACGGCGCCGGCGTGCGCGCCGACATCTTCCTGCCTCCCACCGGCAGGACCATGGTCGATGTGTTGCTCGACGCCGGCTACGACGTCTGGCTCGAGAACTGGCGGGCCAGCATCGACCTGCCGCCGCACCCGTGGACGCTCGATCAGGCGGCCGTGTTCGACCACCCGGTCGCCGTGCGACGCGTGCTGGAGGAGACCGGGGCCGACCACCTGAAGGTCCTCGCGCACTGCCAGGGCTCCACGAGCTTCATGATGGCCGCGGTCGCCGGCCTCGTGCCGCAGGTCACGACCATCGTCAGCAATGCCGTGTCGCTGCACCCGGTCATTCCCGGTCTCGCGAGGGCGAAGCTGGCGCTGGCCGCGCTGTGCGTCCGGCACCTGATCGACTACATGAATCCGCAGTGGGGACGCCACGCCCCGGCAGGCATCCCCCGGATCCTCGACGGGATCGTCAGGCTGACTCACCACGAGTGCGACAACGCGGTCTGCCGCCACGTCAGCTTCACGTACGGCGCGGGGTTCCCCACGCTGTGGAGTCACGAGAACCTCGACGCGGCCACGCACGCCTGGATCAGCGGCGAGTTCGGCCCCTGTTCCATGGCGTTCTTCCACCAGATGGCACGGTCGGTGCGGGCCGGGCGGCTCGTGTGCGTCGAGGGACATGCGGAGCTCCCGCGCGACGTGCTCCAGCACCCGCCACGCACCGACGCGCGCATCGTGTTCATGGCCGGCCAGGACAACAAGTGCTACCTGGCCGAGAGCCAGATCCGCAGCTTCCGGTACTTCGACGCCCTCCGGCCCGGCCACCACGCCCTGCTGCTCGTGCCGGGGTACGGCCACCTCGACGTCTTCCTTGGCCGGCACGCGGCACGCGACGTGTTCCCGCAGGTGCTCGAGGCGCTCGACGGGCCCGACTGACGGACGCGGCCCGTCAGTCGAGCATGCGTTCCGCGATCCGCTCCGACAGCGCGGCGATCGTCTTGGAAGGATTGAGGCCCAGCGCGACGGGCACCACCGCGCCATCGGCGACGAACAGCCGCGGGTGCCCGAACACCTCGCCCCGGTCGTCGACGACACCCGTCGTCGGCGTGTCGGCCATGCGGCATCCGCCCAGCGGATGCGGCGTCACGAGCGATCGCAGGATCGACCACAACCACGGCGCCAGCGGCCGACCCTGCGACGCGCGGGCGAACTCGCAGTGGGTCTCGAAGATGGCGTCGATGGCCTGGCGCGACGCCTTGCACGACCACTGCAGCTTCAGCTTGCGGCGCCAGGGGGCGAGCAGGCTGCGCCCCAGGTAGAGCCGGCCGTCGGCGGCGTCGGCGCACTGGCCGAACCACGGCATCATCATCGGCAACTCGCCCTGCCGACGCAGGACACAGGCCAGGCCGAAGACCATCGCGTTGAACTGCAGATCCTTCCAGGCGAAGGGTTGGCGGGCCTCCATGATCGTGCGGAAGTAGTCCGGAAAGCCGCCATCCTGCACGAGGAAGCGGGTACCGCGCACCTGGCGATCGAGGAAGTCCACCCCGCTCGTGATGGTGGGCCCCTGCGTCGGATCGACGGCCGCCTGCTGGATCGACAGCGTGAGGAAGTCGCCGTTGCCGCTCCATCTGGTCCCCAGCGCGCCACTGACCTGCGGCAGCGTGCGGAACTGATCCCGGCATCGCAGCAGGAGCTCGGTCGACCCGAGCGATCCGGCCGCCAGTACGACGCGATCGGCCATGACCGTGCCCCGGTGCAACCGGCCGTCGTGGATCCGGTCGAAGTCGACGCGATAGTGATGGCCTACCGGTGTCACCACGCGCGCCATGTGGAGCGGTCGCACGTCCGCGCCGAGATTCTCTGCCCGCGCCAGGTAGTTCAGGTCGAGCGTGTTGCGCGCCCCGACGCGACACCCGAGGTAGCAATCGCCGCAGTGCACGCAGGTGCCCTGCTGCCGGCCGTGCTCGTTGACCCAGGGGCGCGAGTGCCCGGCGTCGAAAGGCGCCTCGCGGTCGGCGCGCCAGCCGTCGTCGAACGTCACCGCCAGCGGCATGGGCCGGAACCGCGCCCCGTGCCCGAGCGCCTCGGCCGCCTGTCGCAGGACCTGATACGTGCGGGGCGCCTGCGCCTCGGGCACCGGCTGCGGTCGCAGCATCCGCTCCACCCGCGCATAGTAGGGCCGCAGTGCCTCGTACGTGATCGCCGCGGGCCAGTCGCTCGAGAACACCTCGGGAGGCGCGTCGACCTGCACGTTAGCGTAGATCAGCGAGCCGCCGCCGACCCCGGCTCCCTGCGCCACCGACACGCCGCGCTGCAGCCGGAAGTCGAGCCAGCCGTTGCGCTTCTCGGGGCACGCCTGATCCCAGACCCAGGGATCGCCCGGCTTGCGCGGAAACGTCTCCGGTGACCATCGGCGGCCACGCTCGAGCACGAGCACGCGCAGGCCGGCGTCCGCGAGCCGGCAACTCGTGACGGCCCCGCCGAAGCCGCTGCCGATCACGACCGCGTCAAAGCGTTCGGACATGCTCCTTTGCTCCGCTGTGCCGGCGAGTATACAGTCCCCGCCGTGACCCCGCATCCCGATTCCGGTGCAGCCGGCTACCCGCCGGATTACCTCAGTACGCTGCCCTCGCGCGAGCTCCAGCGCATCATGCACGAGAGCCCCACCCTGCCGCTGGCCGTCCTGCGCAACCAGGGCGGCTTCTCGGTCGATTACGACAACCGCCGCGTGTGGCGCGACTGCTTCTGGAAGGGATCGTTTGCCAAGGACACGCTCCTCGGCTGGGAGGAGCGCCTGCTGACGCCCATTCACGACGCCGGTGCGCAGTACACCGGGGGGCGCTTCTGGAAACGCTTCGAGTTGCACGGCGATGAAGCGCGCGCCTACATCGTCAACTACGGCGTCGGGCTGCTGCCGGGCCGCGCCGTGGTGAGGCCCGAGGTGTTTGCGTCCGACACGCGGCCGTACCTGCGCACGGGCGACACCGTCTTCCTGTTGACGTACCTCAATCAGCCCTACCGCGTCGTCCACGACCTCATCAAGGCGGTGGACCCCGACAACTGCATCGGCGTCATGCACCTGGGCAGCTATCCCCGCGGACGCGTGTTTGCGACGTTCGTGATGTCGCGCAGCAACCATCCGTTCGAGAAGATGGCCATCCCCGACCACGACGCCATCTTCGCGTCCAGCCACGCACGTGCACCGCTGCCGGCCGAACTCGAGGGGCGCTGGCGAGGGCACCTCGTGCTCTTCTCGCACCCCGAGCGCGCCCTGCACCACCAGTTCAATCCACCGCTGCTTCGCCTCGACGCCAGTCGCGTCGGCGAAACCGTCGAGACCCGCATGCGCACCGGTCTCCTGTCGTCGCGGACGCGTGCCACGTTCGACGCCGACGAGGTCATCCTCGAGCATCGATCCGGCCGACGCGACCACCTCAGGAGACTCGACGACGAGACGCTGCTCGGCCGACGCACGCGCGCGGGGTCGTCGCAGGTGACGCTGCGGTACGTGCTCACCCGCATGCGCTGAAGACGTCGAGGCCGCTGCTCCGCCGGTCGGCTACCGCCTCGCCGCCAGCGGCAGGTACGCGGCGATGAGTTCGCCGCTGAAGAACCACAGGAACCCCGCCAACGCCCCGACGCCATCGCCCAGGCTGCCTGCGGCAGGCGTCCGGAACGAGGTCAGTTGCCGGGCGAAGGCCATGGGGCCCAGGTGCAACACGCCCGCGGCGACCACGGCTCCGGTCGTGTCCGCGCCGGCGTGCAAACGGCAGTGGAGCGTGGTCGTCTCGGACCACCCGTGCAACAGCGAGCGGCGTCCCACGTACTTGGCGCCGTCGAGGCAGTAGTCACGGTCGTCGACCCTGAATGCGACGCGATACGTCATCAGCCTGACGCCGGGCTCGGCGGTCGGCACGAACAGGCCGAACGTGCCCTCTGCCGTCGCGTCCGCTGCCCCGATCGGCGCGAACGTCACGCTGCCACGGAGGCGGCCACCGTGCCCGGGGTCGCGCACGAACGCCCGGACGTCCGCGATCTCGGCATGCGCGTGCAGCGTGAGCGAGCTGGCCGCGGCGTGGCCCTCACGGGCCCCGACGATCGGATCGGTGGCGCCCCACCCGAAACCTCCACACATCGTCTCGCTGAACGAGACCGCGGCCCTCGCTGCCATGGGATGCGCGGATTGTAGTCCAGCGGCACGTGGTGGGGTGCGGTAGACTCTGGGCATTCCAGATCATCGGTCGCTCATGGATCGCCGGCTGCCGGCGACAGGAGGACAGGACACGTCATGCCCCAGCCCGCGTACGCGGCCCCAGCGAGTGGAGTCGACCCGGCGGCTGCCGACGCCCCTTCCACGACCGCCGCGATCGACGCGCTGTTCGAACTGCAGCGGGCGCACCAATGGGTGGTCCGGCGGCGCTCCGCGGCCGAGCGGGTCGCGACCCTCACGCGGCTCAAGCGCGCCATCGTCGCCAACCGCGAGCGCATCCTCGACGCCATGCACGCCGACTTCCGGAAGAACCGGAGCGAGGCGGAACTGTCGGAGATGCAGCTGGTGCTCAACGAGCTGAACGAGGCCATCGCGTCGACGCCGTCGTGGATGGCACCGGTCGCCGTGCCCACGCCGCTGCACCTGCTCGGCACGCGCAGCCGCATCGAGCCCCAGCCTCGCGGGGTCGTGCTGATCGTGGCGGCCTGGAACTACCCGTTCGCCCTGCTCTTCGCGCCGCTCGTCGCCGCCGTGGCCGCGGGCAACTGCGCGATCCTGAGACCGTCCGAGAAGGTGCCCCACACGTCGGCGATCGCCGAGCGCATCGTGTCCGAGGTCTTCCCGCCGGAGGAGGTGGCGCTGGTCCGCGGCGACACCAGCATGGCCGAGTACCTGCTGACGCTGCCGTTCGACCACGTCTTCTTCACGGGCAGCACGCCCGTGGGCAGGAAGGTGATGGCCGCCGCAGCAGGCCGACTCACGTCGCTCACGCTCGAACTCGGAGGCAAGTCGCCGGTCGTCGTCGACCAGACGGCCGACGTGGCGCATGCGGCCCGCTGCATCATGTGGGGCAAGTTCGTCAACGCCGGCCAGACCTGCGTGGCGCCCGACTTCGCCCTCGTGCATGCCTCGCGCGTCAGTGAGTTCTGCGAGGCCGCGCGCGGCGTGCTCGAGCACTTCTACGGCGCCTCGGAAGCGCAGCGTCGAGCGAGCGGCGACTACTGCCGGATGATCGACGACACGAGTTGCGCGCGCCTGGCAACCCTGCTCGACGATGCGGTGCGGGGGGGCGCGAAGGTCGAAGCGGGGGGCATCGTCGACGTCGCGGAGCGCTACGTGGCGCCGACGATCCTGTCAGGGGTCGCCCGCGACGCCGCGATCATGCAGGACGAGATCTTCGGTCCCGTGTTGCCCGTGCTCGCGTACGACTCCGAGGACGACCTCCTCGAGTACCTGCAGGGCCGCCCCACGCCCCTGGCGTTGTACCTGTTCAGCGAGAGCGAACGGAACGTGCGGGAGTACCTCGCCCGCACGAACGCCGGCGGCACGGTGGTCAACAACTGCCTCATCCACCTGACAAACCCACACCTGCCGTTCGGCGGCGTCGGCGAGAGCGGCTTCGGCCGCTATCACGGTCGGTTCGGGTTCGAGACGTTTTCGCACGCGCGGGCTGTCCTCATGCAGCGACGGCCGCGCCTGTCGCACTTCGTGTACCCGCCTTACGCCCGCCTCAAGGAGGGCTGGCTGGGCCGGGCGCTGGCGTTCGCACGCCGCATGCGCGACTGAGGCGCCGATGCAGAGGGCATTCGTGACGGGCGGTTCCGGCTTCGTCGGCCGCCATCTGGTTGCGGAGTTGAGACGGCAGGGCGTGGCCGTGCGCGCACTGGCGCGCTCACCGGACGCGGCACGCACCGTGGGCCGGGCCGGCGCGGAGGTCGTGACCGGAGAGTTGCACGACGTGGCGGCGCTGCAGGCCGGGATGGCCGAGTGCGACGTGGTCTTCCACGCCGCCGCGATCGTCGCCGACTGGGGCGAGGCCCGGCACTTCCATCGAGTCAACGTCGAGGGCACCGAGGCGGTCCTGGCGGCGGCGCGAGGTGCAGGCGTGCCGCGGTTCGTCCACGTCAGCACCGATGCCGTGCTGGCCGGGCCGCAACCGCTGGTGCGCGTGACCGAGGCGACGCCCCGGCCGGCGGCGCCCTACGGCCCGTACGCGCGGACCAAGGGGCTGGCCGAGGAACGCGTGTTGGCAGCCAACACGGCCGCCATGGCCACGGTCATCGTGCGGCCGCGTTTCGTCTGGGGGCGAGGCGACACGTCCGTCCTGCCGAAACTCGAGGCGGCGGTGCGCGCGCATCGATTCCGCTGGATCGACCATGGGCGCTACCTGACGTCGTCTACCCACGTGGCCAACGTGGTGGAAGGCCTCGTGCTCGCAGCGCGGCGCGGCACGCCGGGAGCCATCTACTTCGTCACCGACGGCGCGCCGATCGAGTTCCGCACGTTCGTGACGGGACTGCTCGAGACGCAGGGCGTACGCCCCGGCAATCGGAGCCTGCCGCGGCGCGTCGCGTGGCGCCTCGCAGGCATCGTGGAGACGTGCTGGGGGCTTCTCCACCTCAGCATCACCCCGCCGATCTCGCGGATGGTCGTGAAGATGATGGGCGAGGAGGTCACGCTCGACGACTCGCGCGCCCGCCGCGAACTCGGCTACGTCGGGGGCATGACGGTGGAAGCGGGACTGCGGGAGATGTCGGACGCGGCGGGCACGCCACCAGAGGGCTGACGAGGCTCGATCCGCATCAGCATCCCGTACTTGGGCGAGAGGTTGACCCGCGCCAGTTCCTCGACGGGGTGACCCGGCTTGACCCGGAGCCGGTACCTGCGGGCCAGCGTCGCGATGAGCAGGGGCGTGGTGGTGAGCGCCATGCGCATGCCGACGCACCGGCGCGGACCGCCGCCGAACGGCAGGTAGGCATATGCGGGACGGCTGGCGGCCCCGGGCGCGATGAAGCGATCGGGATCGAACTCCAGCGCGCGGTCCCAGTACCGTGCGTGCCGGTGCATCAGGTACGGACTGATGGCGACGGCCGTGCCCTTCGGGATCCGGTACCCACACACCACGTCGTCTTCCATGGCCATGCGATCGAACGCGTAGATCGTCGGCGAGAGGCGCAGCACCTCGTCGATGACGCGCCGCGTGTACTCCAGCGCCGGAAGGTCGGCGGGGGCGGGGGCGCGGCCGCCGAGCACGGCGTCGAGTTCCGCGTGCAGGCGCGCCTCGGGGCCCGGATTGCCCGCGAGCCAGTACCAGGTCCAGGTGCTGGTGATGCCGCTGGTCTCATGGCCGGCCATCAGCAGCGTCATCATCTCGTCGTGGACCTGCCGCACCGACATGGTCTCGGACCGCTCGTCGTCGCGGCCCGCCATGATGAGTCCCAGAAGGTCCGGGCGGATCTCGCCGCTCCGCACCCGCGCGTCGATGAGTTCCCCGAACGTGCGACGGATCGTGTCCATCGCGCGCTGGAAGGGGCGGAAGCCCGGTTGCACCCAGCGCCGCACGGGGATGGGGAGGTTCCAGAGGTTGCTGGGCGCCGTGGGATCGATGTAGCCGTTGATCTCCTCGACGGCATGGACGAGCATGTCGGCCCTGTCGTCGGCGTCAGAGCCGAACATCGCCTTGAGCAACGCGCGCAGCGTGCAGCGGAGCATCTCCGTGTACACGTCGAGCGGCTCGCCGGAGCGGGCGGCGACGGCCCACGCGTCGCCGGTGCGCTCGGCCTCGGTCGCCACCGTCTGGGCGAAGGACTCCACGTGGTCCTTGTGGAAGGCAGGCTGGATGCGCTGCCGCTGGCGACGCCACGCGTCGCCGTCCGCCGTGAGGAGGCCCTCGCCCCATATCTGCCGGAGCGTGCGCCACCGCGACGTGGCCTTGGCGTAGCGATGGTGCGCGTGGTGGAGGACGTGTTCGATGCCGTCCGGGTCGGCCACCATCACCACGTTGTCCAGCGGATACCGCAGCGCGAAGACATCGCCGTAGGTCGCCGCCAGGCGCGAGAAGACCTTCAGCGGCTGGCTCGAGAGGTCGGGCAGGATCCGGAGCAGCTCGAGTGCGCCGGGACCGGGGATCGACCCGTACGGCGCGACGATCGACGGAGGCTCCCCGTCGGCCTCGCGGTGCGCCTCACGAGACATGGGAGCGCTCCGCCTGGCGCTGTCGTGCGGCGAACTGCCGGGTCTCGCGCACGAGGCGCCACCAGAGCTTCGGGAAGCCGATCACGGGCTCGATCAGGAACTGACGCCGCTGCACGGGCGTGAGCAGCCGCACGAGATACCGGTGCAGCGCCAGCTGCTGGTACCACGGCAGGCTCGGAACCAGGTGATGTTCCCAGTGACACGGCGAGCCCCACGGCCCCCCGCCCACCAGCAGGCCCCAGAAGCCGACACCGAAGCTGCGCGAGCCGTTCCGGTTGTCGAGCGGCATCAGGTTGTGCTCGGTGAACTGTCGCACGCGGTCGAGGAAGAAACCGACGTGCGGCAGCATGACCCCGAACGCGACGACGGTAAACAGCAGGCCGAAGTGGTTCCACGCATACCAGGCGAAGGCGCCCTGGTAGCCGATGGCGAACGGCCCGGAGAGCAGCCGGTCGCGCGTCCACTCGAGCGGCCGATGCACGATGAAGTCGGTGTAGTTGATGTCGAAGGCGAGGGGCAGGAAGGTCGGCCAGTAGCGCCGGGGCCGCACGAAATTCAGGAACTCGGCGTCGTGGTCGGTGCCGAACTTCGCGTGGTGGATCATGTGCGAGGCCGCGTACTGCCGGGGCTCCGACGCGGCGACGCGCGCCAGGTTGGCCGACACGTGATGCAGGACCCGCGTGACGGGCCCCTGCGGCGGGAAGATCAGCTTGTGCGCCGCGCCCTCGTGCATCGAGTACACGCTCAGCGAGTACATCAGCCAGCTGTGGCACCCGCCGACCAGGACGGCGACGGCAAGGGTGCGCAGGCTGCCAGGGTCGCCGGGGCCGAGCAGCGCGCCGGGCAGCCACGTGAGCAGCAGCGCGTCGATGGCGAAGATCGCGGTGAGCGTGGCGACGCTGATGGCCAGGTGCAGGCGAGGGTGCGCCTTGTACCAGTGGTAGAGCGACCGCCCTCGCTCGAGCACGAGGCGCATCTGCTCGTCCGACAGCCCCTCGAACGGCTGGGTGGCGTCGTAGGCCCGCGCCAGCGCCAGTTCATCCTGGTGGAGCTTCACGCCCGGCCCCCGTCCGCGGCGTCACGCGTCATGGCACCCACACCCGAGATCGGAAGAGC
>NZ_JALHPM010000018.1:0-54970 GCF_022842525.1 Luteitalea sp. | reverse complement strand
GCGCTGCGGGGCGCGCCACGCCACCGCCGGGCAGCGGTCGACCGCTGCCGAGCGCCGCGAGCACTTCGGCAATCGGCATCAGGTTGCCGAGGTGAATCCACCGCAGCAGCGCCATCTCGAGGTGGTAGCGCGGCTGTGCGGCGTAACGCACGTCCTGCTCGGCCCGCGCCAGCACGTCGAAGGCCCGCAGCAGGTCCTCCCGCGAGAACCGCGCCGCCAGCGCCTGCAGGCGTTCGGCGTCGGTGGCCAGTTCGGGATCCTCGAGCCGCGTCGGATCGATGCTGACGATCATCAGATCGCGCACGAGGCCGGTCAGCTCCCGCACCACGAGCTTGAGGTCCTGGCCGGACTCGACGAGCCGACCGACGGCCTCGAAGACGTCGGACGCGCGCCCATCGGCGACGATCTCGGCCATGTCCATCAGCACGTCGCGGCCGATCAGGCCGAGCACCGATGCAACGTCGGCCGACGTGATCCGTTCGCCCGCGAACGCGATCACCTGATCGAACGCGCTGAGGGCATCGCGCATGCTGCCCTCGCCCGATCGCGCCAGCAGCAACAGCGCATCGGGATCGGCCTGGATCTGCTCGGCCTCGGCGATGCGGGCCAGCTGGTCGGCGACGCTGCGCGCGCCGATCGTCCGCAGTTCGAACTCCTGCGACCGCGATCGGATGGTCTCCGGGATCTTGTGCAGTTCCGTCGTCGCCATCATGAAGACGACGTGGGGCGGCGGTTCCTCGACCGACTTGAGCAAGGCGTTGAACGAACTGTTCGACAGCATGTGCACTTCGTCGATGATGAAGATCTTGTAGCGATCGCGCGCCGGGGCGATGCCCAGCCCCTCGATGATCACCTCGCGCACGTTGTCGACGCCCGTGTGGGTGGCGGCGTCGAGTTCGATGACGTCGATGTCGCGCCCCTCGGCGATCTCGACGCAGGCGTCACAGGTGCCGCAGGGATCGGCGGTCGGGCCGTGCTCGCAGTTGAGCGCCCGGGCGAGGATGCGCGCCGTGGTCGTCTTGCCCACGCCACGCGCGCCCGAGAAGATGAACGACTGGGCGATGCGCCCGCGTTGAATCGCGTTGCGCAGCGTCTGGGTGACCCCGATCTGCCCGACGACGTCGTCGAAGCGCTGGGGGCGCCACTTGCGGGCGAGCACCTGATACGGACGGGACACGGGTGTCTGGGTCGGGGTGTGAGGATTGGCCGGCCGGGCATCGATCCCACCGCGGCCCGGAGTCCCCATGCACACGGCAGGATCCCCTTAGCGCTGCTACCTTCCGGTCCTGACGCGTTTCGAGGTCTGGCGTTGCACAGGCTCCGGACCGCGGTGCGATCGACCACGGCCGGCGGCCATCCGTAGCGGCCGAACCCCCAGTGTAGTCCGGGGGTCACCGGCGGGCAAGGACCGCGCGGCGCTACGGCTGCGCGAGCCGTCCGTAGAGCTCGGGGCGCCGGAAGCGAAACGTGTACTCGAAGGCCGCCCGCGCCTCGATCTGCGCCTCGCGGTCGAGGTCGGCCACGACCATGTGGGCCCCGCGGTCGTCGTCTCGGTGGCGCGCCAGTTCCCGGCCGTCCGGCCCGAGCACGACGGCACCACCCCCGAAAGTCTGCTCGGCACCCGCGAACTCGACGTGACCGTGGACGTTGCACGCCACGCCGAAGATCCCGTTCTCGACGCAGCGGGCGTGCACGATGGGCCCGGCCCAGGCCCGCCAGCCCTCGGGGGTCACGGGCGAGGGGTCGGCGGCAAACGGAAACAGCACGATCTCCGCCCCCTGGACCGCCAGGAGCCGCACCGACTCCGGCAGGAAGGCATCGATGCAGATGGTGATGCCGACGCGTCCGATCGGGGTCTCGACGACCGGCGGCACCCCGCCGCCGTTGTAGAAGGGCATCTCGAACAGCGGGATGTGCATCTTGCGCCACGCGCCGAGCAGGCCCGTGGGCCCGACCAGCACGTGGGTGTTGTACAGCACCGCGCCGGCATCTTCGAGCAGTCCCGCGGCGATGAGCAGGCCCGTCGCCGTGGCGATGCCCGTGAGGCGACGCACCGACGGGCCATCGAGCGGCTCGGCCATCCGGCGGCCGCCCGTCAGCGCCTCGCGCAGCCACGCCGCGTGGTCCTCCTCCGGATGGTTGGGCAGGAAGCCCGTGAGGCTCAGCTCCGGGCACAGCAGCAGCGACGCGCCGGCGTCGGCGGCCCGATGCGCCCAGGTCTCGATGCCGTCGAGATTGTGACCGGGCTCACCGGGCTTGGCCTCGATCGCGGCCGCGGCCACGCGGACGTGCTGCAGCATGGTCGGCTAGGCCTTCCAGGCCGCGGCGCACTCGGCCGCGAAGGCGCCGAAGGCGCGCGGAGGGTGTCCGAGCAGAGTGGTGAGCCGCGCGACGGCGTCGGGGGACGCCCGCAGACCCTTCTCCTGGAAGTGGGCGTACATGTGCCGGAAGTCGAACGCCATCCAGTCAGGCAGCATCGTCAGGGCCTGCTGCTCCCACTGATCGAGGTCGTTGCCGCCATAGGCGATCGGGCGGCCGAGCGCCTCGCTCCAGGCGGCAGCCGTCGAGGCGCCAGTGGCGACCTCCGGGCCGACCAGGTCGTAGGTCTGCCCGGCGTGTCCGGACTGCGTGAAGGCGATGGCGGCGGCCTCGCCGATGTCGCGGACGTCGACGCGCGACGTGCCGACGTCACCGAGCGGCTGCGGATAGATGCCGTACTGCAGCAGCACGTCCTTGTACCAGACGTCGTTCTGGAAAAAGTTGTCGGGGCGCAGGATCGTGTAGGCGATCCCTGACGCCTTGACGGCCGCCTCGATGCCGACCTTGGCGCCGAAGTGCGGCAGCCACGGCGCGCCATCGACCTGGTGCACCGACAGGTAGACCAGATGCCGGACGGCCGAGCCGCGCATGGCGCTGATCGCGAGCAGGGCTTCCTGCGACTCGGTCGGACTGACGGCGTTGAGCAGGAACACCCCGTCGACGTCGGTGAAGACGCGACGCAGCGTCGGGATGTCGAGCAGGTTGCCTTCGACGGCGGTCACGCCCTCGGGCAGCCGCGCCTTCGCGGGATCGCGCGTCAGCACGCGGACCTCGGCGCCGCGTGCCAGCAGTGCCTTGACGACCTCGGAACCCACGGTTCCCGTCCCACCCGTCACCAGTACCCGCATGCCGTCCTCCTCAGGACTCGGGCGCGACCAGCCACGCACCGCCGGCGATCTTCGCACGGCCGCCTCTCCGCGGGGCTATAGTGCGCGGATGCGCCTGCTCGCCCTGCTACCCCTCGCGATCGCCCTGCTGACCCAGACGCCGGCCACCGAGATTCGCCTGATCGTCAAGGGGGACGACATGGCGGCCGGCCACGGCATCAACGTCGCGACCATCGACGCCTACACCCGCGGCGTGCTGACGACCACCAACGTGATCGTGCCGGGCCCCTGGTTCCCCGAGGCGGTCCGCCTGCTGCAGGCCAACCCGGGCCTCGACGTCGGCGTCCACCTGACGATGACCAGCGAGTGGGAGAACGTGAAGTGGCGCCCGCTGACCCATGCGCCGTCGCTGGTCGATCGCGACGGTTACTTCTTCCCGCTGGTGTCGCCGCGCCAGGGCTACCCCGCCGGCACGAGCCTGCGGGAGAGCAAGTGGACGCTCGACGAGATGGAGCGCGAGCTGCGCGCGCAGCTCGACCTCGCCAAGCGGCACCTGCCGCGGATCACCTACACGTGGAACCACATGGGGTTTGCCTCGGTCTCACCCGAGGCCACGGCGCTCGTGGCCCGCCTCAGCAAGGAGTACGGCCTGATCGTGCCGAGCGACCTCGGCATCCAGAGCGTGGGCCGCGTCTACGAGAGCCGGGACACGGGCGCCGTCAAGGCCGAGAAGCTGGCGCGGCGACTCGAGTCGCTGACGCCAGGGCTGTGGCTGCACATCGATCACGCCGCCACCAACGACCCCGAGATGCAGGCCTTCGGTCACGCCGGCTACGAGTGGGTGGCGGCCGACCGCAGCGCCAACCTCGAGGCGTGGACCAGCCCGATGGTGCGCGAGGTGATCACGCGCAAGGGCATCAGGCTGGTCGGCTACCGCGATCTGAAGTAACTGTTCGGTTACTTCTTCTTCGACAGGTTGGCGCACCGCGGGTCGTCCGGCGGCGGCGCCTCCTGCTTCTTGCGGCCGAAGCGGCCGAGCAGGCGGCCGCCGGGAATGGCATCGGCCACCGACGGCTTGTTGCGCTGCTGCTCGGCCAGCTGCGCGCAGTATTCCTCGTCGGAGAGCTTCGGGTCCGGCTTCGACCCGCTGCCGCCGCTCATCGCCGTCATGTCCATGACGCCCTCGGGCGAAATCATGTCGAGGCGCACCGACTTGTAGCTGACCCGCGCGAACCACTCCTGGTCCCAGGTCACCTTCGGATCGGCGGGCCGCGCCGGGTGGATGAAGGTGGCCTCGTCACCGAAGGCGGTGAACATCAGCATCGAGCCGTTCTTCGTCGCCGTGATCACCTCGGCCGGCACGGCGCAGTCGGTCGTGGTCGGCGGCAGCACGGCTTTCAGCTCGATGAGCCGCTTCACTTCGGCGGGCGTCAGGTGCTCCATCTGAACGAACGTCGCCGGACGCTCGGCCGACGACCACATCACGATGTTGGCCGACTCGTCGTCCACCTTCTCGGGAGCCATCACGCCGACCGAGTAGCCCGTGGCGCGCGGCGGCGCCGTCCAGCGGAGCGCAATCGCCCCCGACGGCTGCACCGTGGTCGAGGTGTAGGTCACCGGGGCCATGAACGTCTTGTCGTCAGGCAGCGTGAAGTCCACCTTGGTGGTGTAGGTCCCCTCGATGACGTGCGGTCCGGCCAGGGACGCGCCGAGCGGGAACGTCGCCTCGAGGTCGCGGTTCTTCTTGCGGCGATCGCCGTGCGGCCAGTCGCCGTAGGTCTTCGAGTTGCTGACCTGCGGCGTGCGCACCCCGCGCGCGCCGACCGAGGCCTGCAGCGCCTGCAGCTCGGGGTCGTTCTCACCGCGCATCAGCCTGTCGAAGGTGAGGACGACGGGCTGGCCGGGACCGGCCTTCTCGCCGCAGCCCCAGTAGAAGCTGATCTGCCCCTTCGGCTCCTTGTAGCCGGTGGGGACACCGACCTCGCCCTTCCCGGGCTGTGGGGTCTCCAGATAGATCGGCTGGTTCACCTGCGCGCCGGTCGGGAACGTGTGAAAGGCCTCGGGTTCGCCGGTGGGCGCCAGCGACGTGCCGAGCCGCAACTCGATCGTCTGGCTTGCCGACGGCGGCCCCGACATCGCCATCTTCATCAGGGAGCCCATCGAGGGGCGCCCACCGCTGGCCATGCCGCTCATCGCCATCAGGCCACCGCCGGTGGTGACGCCCATCCAGTACCGCGACTCCGGTGGCGTGACCGGCTGCTCGGACGCCGCAGGCGCCGCCGCCTTCGGCGTTGCGGCCCTGGGCGCCCCGGCCTTCGGCGCTTGCGCCAGGCCCGTCACGCCCACCAGCACCGCAAACACGGGTACGGCCGCCACGAGCACGGCCACAGATCTCCGCATGGTCGAATCCTTTCGGTCCGGGCCGCCTGGCAGGACAGATGCCCCACCAGCGGCGGCCTCAGGATTCAGTGTGGTCCCAGCCCGGCGTTTCGTGACAGCCGACGCGTCCGTCGGTGCGGTCCCGCCGCTCAGGCCGATGCCGGCTGCGGCTGCTCGAGCTGCCTGGGGCCGGCATGGAACGCCGCGCCGATCTGGCGCGCCATCGGGTCGGGCAGGATGTCCTCCTGGCCGGCCTCGAGGCCGTCGAGAATCGCGTGGGCGACGTCGCGCGGCGAGGTTTTCTCGAAGGGGAGGTCGGCAGCCATGTCGGTGTCGACCGGGCCCGGATACACCCCGGCGACGTAGGTCCCCTGCTCGCGCAGCTGCATGCGGGCGTACTGGGTGATCGAGTGCGTGCCGGCCTTGCTCGCGGCATAGGTGGGCGCCGGCGGGAAGCTGATGAACGAGGCGACGGAGGCGACGTTGGCCACCGCGCCGCCGCCGTGGCGGGCCAGGACGGGAGCCAGCTGCTGCGTGACCGCCAGGGTGCCGAGCACGTTGACCTCGAACTCGGTGCGCCCGGCCTCGAGCCAGGCGGCGTCGCCGAAGGCGCCGAACATGTGGGCGGCCACGCCGGCATTGTTGATGAGCAGCGTCACGTCGTCGGCTTGGCCGGCCAGGGTGGCGACCTGCGCCGCATCGGTGACGTCGAGCTCGATCGGCACGACGCGGCCGGAACCGCGGGCGACCAGATCGTCGAGCGTCTCGCGGCGCCGCGCGGTGGCGTAGACGCGAGGGGCCCCGCGTTCGAGCAGGGCCTCGACGAGCGCCTTGCCGAGACCGCGGTTGGCGCCGGTGACCAGCGCGGTGGTGGTGGAGAGGTGGACGGCCATGGGACGCACTCCTGTAGGAGAAAGGGAACGGGCGAATGGTCGGTGAATCGTTCACCCGATCCCTCTCCCCCGCAGGACCCCACCCCTTCGGGCGGGTCCTGCGTCGTCGACCGGCTGCTGGCCACCGCGGGCGAGTTGTTCTATCGGGACGGGATCCACGCGGTCGGCATCCAGCGAGTCATCGAGGAGGCCGGCGTCGCCAAGGCGTCGCTGTACGCCCACTTCAAGTCCAAGGACGACCTGGTCGCGGCCTATCTGGCGCAGCGCAGCGCGGCGGTACGCGCGGCGATCGTCGCCGAACTCGCGGACATCGCGGCGCCCACCGATCGCCTGTTGCACCTGTTCGATCGCGGCGTGGCCTGGATCGCCTCGCCCGAGTTCCGCGGCTGTCCCTTCCAGAACGCCCAGAGCGAGCTCGCCTGCGACACGCACCCGGGCCGAACCGTGCTGGCCGACCACCGCGCGTGGATGCGCGATCTGCTCACGGGACTCGTGCAGGAAGCGGGCGCGGCGGACGCGCCTCGGCTCGCGGGAGCGCTGATGGCCCTGCTCGAAGGAGCGGGATCGCGCGGCCCCGCGTCGCACGTCCGGACGGCGGGTCGTCGTCGCCGTCGCACGACGGCGTGAGCGGCGTCAGACCTCGACCGCAGCCGTCGTCAGGGGCCAGAGCGCGGGACGTCCTCGCGCCGGAGGGACATCGATGCTGAGCAACGTGCTGGCAGTCGTCGTGGGCATCATCGTGGGCGGGATCGTCAACACCGCGCTCGTCGCGATCGGACCGACGGTCGTGCCGCCCCCGGGTGGCGTCGACATGACGACGGCGGAGGGCCTGCAGGCGGGGATGGCGCTGCTGGCACCGCGGCACTTCGTCTTTCCCTGGCTCGCGCACGCCGTCGGGACGCTGGTCGGCGCCCTGGTCGCGGCGCGGCTGGCCCGCAGCCACCGCCTGCCCCTCGCGATGGTCGTCGGCATGGTCTTCCTGGCCGGCGGCATCATGGCGGCGCAGATGATTCCTGCGCCGACGTGGTTCGTCGCCCTCGATCTGATCGGCGCGTACCTGCCGATGGCGTGGCTCGGCGCGAGGCTGGCTGGCGCCCGAGGGTGAGGCACGCGACAGCGCCGGATGCGGCTGGACATTCGCAGGTACCGTGGTTCGTCGTGCCCACGAGGCTTGCGCAGACGCATGTTAAGGTATAGTTTTTATACCTAATGGAGTTCGAGTTCGATCCGGTGACATCGGCCTCGAACCTGCGCAAGCACGGCATCGACTTCGTCCAGGCACAGTCGCTCTGGCAGGACCCGCGGATCGGCCTTCACCACGACGCGTGCGGGTCGAGTGCGCATCATCTCCGTCAGAAGAGCACGCGATGAAGAAGAAGAAGCCTACCGCCAGGACGGAACCGCTGTCTGCTGCCCGGCTCGATGCCTTGCACGACGCGGGGGAGAACATGTCCGGGCACATGGACCTCAGCAAGGGCACTCGCCCCGGACGCGCGGTGCAGCGCGTGAACGTGGACATCCCCGTCGACCTGCTGCGCGAGATCGATCAGGAAGCGCGCCGGCTTGGCGTCACGAGGCAGGCGTTCATCAAGGTCCGTCTGGCAGACGCCCTCGTGAAGGTCGGTCAGTAACGAGGCGCTGACGGCCTGCCTCCTGACCTTGCCCGAGGGGGCTCACGTCACAGTTTGGCGTTGGCGGGGTCGCCGCCCTCCGCTAGACTGATGATTCCGCTCATGCGGCCCGCCGCGCGCGAGCCGCGGCGAGTCGAACGGAGAGATGGCCGAGAGGCTGAAGGCGCACGCTTGGAAAGCGTGTGTAGGGGAAACCCTACCGTGGGTTCGAATCCCACTCTCTCCGCCACATTCGCCTGCGGCGAATGTGGGCGGAGAGAGCCGTCTTCAGGCTGCGGGCCCTCGTCTGCGGCTCGGCCCCTGCAGCTCGAATCCCACTCTCTCGGTGGCGGTGACGTCACCACCAGTGCCTCGCGCCATCGCCTTCGGCTCGGCACACGCCTCCCCACCACCGCCACATCGCCAGCACCATGCTTCGCACCATCGCTTGCCCTGAGCGAAGTCGAAGGGCCTTCGGCTCGGCGCACGCGGCTCACACACCGCCGCGTCGCCAGCACCGGAACGTCGATGGGAGGGCCCGTTCGCCGAACGGGCCGTGGGGCCGCACCCACGCGCCTGACAGAACCAGCGACCGGCGCTACTCGGCCTGCAGGCGCCACGGCTGCAGCCGATCCCGTGCATCCTGCTGGCGGAACGCACGCGGCGACACCCCGGTCGTGCGCTTGAACACCTTCGAGAAGCCGAACGCGTCCTGATACCCCACGGCCTGGGCGACCTGCTCCAGGTTCTTGTCCGTCTCGCACAGCAACTGCATGGCCTTCTGCATGCGCAACGTGCGCAGGTGGCTCAGCGGCGTGTCGCCCAGCGCGGCACGAAAGCGCTCCGCCAGGGCCGTGCGCGACAGGCCCGCACGGCGCGCCAGGTCGTCCAGCGTCCAGGGGTGCGCCATGTCCTCGTGCATGACCGCCAGCACGATGCGGATCTGCGGGTCAGCCACGGCCTGGCTCCAACCCGGATGTTCGGCCGCTTGCCGCTGCGTCAGGTCACGCAGGGCATAGGTGAACACGGCGTCGAGCAGGCCGTGCACGATGGTGGAGGTGCCCAGGTCACCGCGGCGGACCTCGGCGTCCAGCAACCCGAGCGTCAGGGCCAGCGGCCCCAGTCGCGGCACGGACTCGGCAGGCAGCACGAACCACGGCGGCATCTCGCGCAGGAACGGGTGCAGCGGGTCATTCCACAACTGGTAGGCCCCGCTGATCACCTGGGCGTGGTGGATCGACGCCGGATCTCGCCCGTCACGCGCGAAGGTGCCCACAGGGACCACCTCGGTGGGCCGGTCCGCGCGGAGGCTGAGCACGTGGTGACAGCGGCGCGCCATCACGGCCACGTCGCCCGCCTGCAGCAGCAGCGGCTCGTCCAGCGTCGGCGCATGGATGAACAGTCGACCCGCCGTCACCGCATGGAGGCCGATGCTCCGCTCGCACGGGAACCGCAGCGACGCCGCTGATGTGAGGGTGCTGAGGTCGAGGAGTCGGCGTCGCACCCCCGCCTGCTGCAGCAGATCCGTGAGCAGATCCATGGGTCCATTCAACTACACGATCCGTACGGACGGACATGAAACCATGTACGAGTTGCCATTCCATCGACTCTTCTGAGGCCCGACACTGTCGTCATGGCAACCCTCACCGAGACCTCGTCGCACACCACCCTCATCGTCGGCGCCCACGGCACGGTCGGCTCGGCGTTGAGCCCGCTGCTGACCGCCCGGGGCCACCGCATCCGGCGCGCGACCAGCCGGACACCCCAGGCCGCCGACGACGTGCACCTGAACCTTCTGATCGGCGAGGGCTTGTCGACCGCCCTGACTGGCGTGGACCACGCGTTCCTGATGGCCCCGCCGGGACACCTCAATCAGGATGTCCTGCTGGCGCCCGTCATCGACGCCGCCCGCGCCCAGGGCGTGACACGCGTGGTGCTGATGTCCGCCATGGGCGCCAATGCCGACGAGCAGGCGCCCCTGCGCAAGGCCGAGCGGCACCTGCAGGCGAGCGGGCTCGCGTGGAACGTCATTCGCCCCAACTGGTTCATGCAGAACTTCAACACCTTCTGGCTGCAGGGCATTCGGCAGCAGGGGCAGATCTTCCTGCCCGTGGGTCAGGCCAGGGGCAGCTTCATCGATGCCCGCGACATCGCGGCGGTCGCCGCGACGCTGCTGACCACCGACACGCACGCCGATGCCGAGTTCGACCTCACCGGCGCCGAAGCGCTGGACCACGACCAGGTGGCCGCGATCCTGTCGACAGTGACAGGTCGCACCATCGGGTACACCGACGTCACACCCGACGCCATGCGCCCCGGACTGCTGGCGGCGGGCCTGCCGGCCGACTACGCGGAGTTCCTGCTGACGATCCTGGGCTACTTCAAGGCCGGGTACGCAGAGAGGACGACGGATGCCGTGCAGCGGATCACCGGCCGCGCCCCCATCGGCTTCGAGGAGTACGCGCGCGATTACCGCGAGTCCTGGGCCTGACGTCCGGCTCTGGACTGCACGGCGCCGCCGCGTACGTCAGATGTCGTCGAGACGGCCGCCGTCGTTCCAGTTGCCGAACATCTGCCCCTGCGCGGTGCGCGTCACGAGGTTGGCGAGACGCGTCGCGAACTCGTCGGGGCGGCTCCGCATCTCCTGGACGTAGCCCGCCCGCACGCGCTGATAGAGCGGGGGAAAGCTCGTGAAGGTCGTCCACGTGGCGGGGTCCGCGCGCAACGCGCGTTCGACCTCCGCCTCGAGGTGGAACGGCACGTCCAGATCGGGAAGTACGGCGCGGCCGGCGGCGGTCATCAGCCCGAGCGCGATGAGCCGCCGCGCCCGCGCCTTGTTCAACTCGGTCCAGTTGCCACGGGGGCGGCGCGGCGTGAAGCGCTGCGCCGACTCCTCGGCACTGATCGACTTGCCGAGGCCGTCGATCCACCCGAAGCACAGCGCCTCTTCCACACTGTCGAGATACGACACCGCGGCCGCTGCGGCCGGCTTGCGGGACACCAGCCAGATCTCACTGGCACTCGCATGGTGCGCCTCGAGCCACGCCCGCCACTCGGCCCGCGACGCCGGGCGATACATCTCCCCGACCTCCATCGTGCTCCCCCCTGCGCGTCCGGCGCGCCAACGACATGTTGCTGACGGTGACGGCCGGCTCGGAGAGCCGGCCCTACCCTACCGCGCACTGACACCCACCCTGCACGGTGAGCCAACCATGTTCGCTGCGCGCTTCATTCTGAATTCTGAATGAGAGTGCATCTGCCTCAATTGCTGCCAGAATCTCTCGATGCACGCCTGGTCCGTCGGGGACCACCTGACCCACCGCTTCAACACCGATCTCGGCACCGGACGCGTCACCGCCATCGAGGGCCGCATCCTCGTCGTCCATTTCCCGGAAGGCAGGACCACGCTGCGGCTGGCCTCGAGCAGCGATGCGCTCGTCCCTGACGCCGCACCAGTCCGCCAGCGCGACCTGTCCCCGCTCGAGCGGCTCGCCGCCGGCAAGGTCGACGAGACCGAGGACGTGCTGACGCGCCTCGACATCCTGCACCTGCTCGCCACCCGCGAGGCGCACGGACTCGGGTCGTTCCTCGGCGGACGCGTCCGTCTCTTCCCGCACCAGTTGCACGTCGCCGAGCGGGCCACCGCTCGCATGCCGGTGCGCTGGCTGCTGGCCGACGAGGTCGGCCTCGGCAAGACCATCGAGGCGGCTCTCGTGATGAACCGGCTGCTGCACACCCAGCAGATCGAGCGCTGCCTGGTCGTGGCGCCAGAGGCCCTGACGGTGCAATGGCTCGGCGAGCTGTGGCGCAAGTATCACCAGGTGTTCACGCTGCTCGATGCCCCACGCCTCGCCGACGTGGCGCGCGACTTCGGCACGGCCTTCAATCCCTTCGACGTCCATCGCCGCGCGGTGATCGCGCTCGAGACCCTCGTCGAACGACCCGACCTGACGCGCCAGGCCGTCGCCGCCGGCATCGACCTGCTGGTCGTCGACGAGGCCCAGCGCCTCCGTCGTCGTCCGCGGCACCCCGGCGAGCCGACGTACCGCGCGGTGGCCCCGATCGCGGCGCTCGGTCGGCACGTCCTGCTGCTCAGTGCGACACCCCTCGAAGACGACGCCCACGGCTTCTTCCGGCTGCTGCAGCTGCTCCGGCCGGACGAATTTCCCGAGGAGCTCGACGTCGAGGCGCGGCTCGCCTCGGGCACGCCACTGCCCCCCTGCACGAGTTCGACCCGCCGCGTCGACATCGGGGGACTTCCCCCGCGTGCGCCCGTCGCCATCGACCTGCCTCCCACGGCGTTCGGTGGCGTCGAGCTGCAGGCGCAGCTGATCGCCGAGGGTGCCCCCCATCGCGACCTGCTGGCGCGACGACGCGTGCTCGAACGCATCCGGCGCAGCCTCGCGTCCGGCGCGGCACTGACGGCCGTGCTCGGCCCGGACGACACGTCGCTGCGCGAACAGGCCGAGGCCATGGACCGCACCGACCCGCGCGTCGAGTGGCTGCTCGCGCAGGCCACGCGGTGGCGGGTCGCCAACGACAAGACCCTGGTGTTCGTCGCCCATCGCGAGACGCTCGACATGCTGCGCGACGTACTGTCGGCGCGCGCGCAGCTGGCCACTGGCGTCTTCCACGAGGCCCTGTCGGCGGCGAGACGCGACACCGAAGTCGCACGCTTCCGCGCCGACGACGGCCCGAGCCTGCTCGTCTCCACCGAGGCCGGCGGCGAGGGACGCAACTTCGAGTTCTGCGACCGTCTCGTGCTGTTCGACCTGCCATGGAAGCCCTCGACCATCGAGCAGCGCATCGGACGCCTCGACCGCATCGGACGACGGATTCCGGTGGAGATCATCTACTTCCGCCCCAGCGCGGGCATTGGCGCCCACGTCGTGCGGCTCTACGAGCATGCGGGGCTGTTCCGTGAGCCGATCGCCGGCGTCGAGCCACAGCTCGCGCTCGTGGAGGGCACGCTCGACACCCTCGCGCTCGATCCGGCGGCCACGCTGACCGATGCGCAGATCGCGCAGGTCCTGGCCGACGCCCAGGCGGCTCGCACGCGCATCCACGACGCGGCGTACCGACAACTGCACCAGGATCCCTATCGGGCGGAGCTCGGGCCGGCGATCCTGTCGCGCGTGCCACCTGATCTCGACGCGCTGATGGAAACCGTCGTCGTCCACGCGGCGACACGCCTCGGCTTCCGCGTCGAGCAGGTGCGCGGTCGACGCGCCTACGCGATCGAGTTCGGCAACGAAGCGCTCGTCGACAGCCTGCCCGGCGTGTCGGCGGGATCGTCGTTCATCGGGTCGTTCGATCGCGAGTACGCCGTCGAGGACGAGACGCGCGACTTCTTCGCCTCGGGTCACGCCCTCGTCGAGGGCATCCTGGCGCACTTCGAGGACGCCCCGAAGGGCCGCGTCGGCCGCCTCGAACTGCGCGTCCAGGGGCATCGCGGCGTCGGCCTCGTCGCGATCTACAAGGATGGCGCCGAGTTCGACGTCATCGCGCTCGACGACGACGGGCAGCCGCAGCCCGCCTGGGCGGAGGCCTTCCGTCGGCGACCGGTGGCGATTCGCCGCATGCCGGCACAGGACGTCGCCGCCCGCGACTGGCCTGCCCTCGTTGCACGCCTGGGTGCGCGCCTGGACGCGCGTCGCCCGCATCTCGTCGCGGCGGTCGTCGTCCGCGGCTGATGCCCCCTGACGGCCGGCTCGGAGAGCCGGCCCTACCCATGGCAATCGGCTGAGCTCGCGTCGCGGCGGCGCGGCGACGCACAATCGGGCATGGCGCACGCCACCGTCCTGCCCCCGGTCGAGCCGATGCTCGCGAAAGCCGCCACGGCCCTGCCGGAGGGCGAGGGCTGGTGCTACGAACCGAAGTGGGATGGCTTTCGCGCCATCGCCTTCCGCGCCGATGGCGACGTCCACATCCAGAGTCGCGACCTCAAGCCGCTGGACCGCTACTTCCCCGAGGTGCACGACGCGCTCGTCCGCGGCCTGCCTGACGGCTGCGTCGTCGATGGCGAAATCGTGATCGCCACCTCCGAGGGCCTCGACTTCGACGCGTTGCAGATGCGTCTGCATCCGGCCGCCTCACGTGTGCTGAAGCTCTCGACGGAAAGCCCCGCCTCGTTCGTGGCCTTCGATCTGCTTGCCGACGCCGAGGGGGACCTGCGCACACAGCCGCTCGCCGAACGTCGTCGCCGTCTGGAAGCGCTTGCGCACGGGTTCTCGCCATCGATGCACCTGACGCCGCTGACGCGCGACCGGGCGACGGCCGTGGACTGGCTGGCGCGCTTCGAGGGCGCGGGCCTCGACGGCGTGGTCGCCAAGCGCGAGACCGATGCCTACGCGCCCGGCCGACGCGTGATGGTGAAGGTCAAGCACGTCCGCACTGCCGATTGCGTCGTCGCCGGCTTCCGCTGGCACAAGACCGGCCCCGGTACGCTCGTGGGCTCCCTGCTGCTGGGCCTCTACGACGATGCGGGGGTGTTGCAGCACGTCGGGGTCACGTCCGCGTTCACGATGGCGATGCGACGACAACTCGCGATCGACCTCGAGCCGGAACGCGCGGAGGCCCTGCGCGACCATCCCTGGCAGGCGTGGGCGACGAGCGCGGGCGAGACCAGCCGCATGCCAGGCGCGCAGAGCCGCTGGAGCGCCGGCAAGGACTTGTCCTGGGAGCCGCTGCGCATCGGCCGCGTGTGCGAGGTCGCCTACGACCACCTCCAGGGCGATCGCTTTCGCCATGCCACCGTGTTCCGGCGCTGGCGTCCCGACAAACCGGCGAGTGCGTGCCGCTACGACCAGCTCGAGGTCACGACACCCTTCGAACTCGCGCGCGTGTTCGGCGCGATCGACATTGCTGACGAGTAAGTCAGCGGCGACGCCTCACGCCTGCGGTGGCGTGCGACGCGGCGCGCGGCGCCTCGACGGCTGCGCGCGCACGGGCTCGCCCTCCTGCTTGCGGTAGTGCGGCGGCCATGGCGCATCGCCGACGCCCTCGCGCGCATGCCGTTCGGACACATCGAGCAGCGCCGACAGGTCCTCTGGCACGTCGTCGATCCCCGCGTGCCGGTCGCCGACCTCGGCGAAGCGTGCCGGCATCGTGGCCAAGGTGAAGTCCGCGGGATCACAGAGGGCCACGTCGTGCCAGTCGAGCGGCGCAGAGACGCGGGCGTCCGCGGTCGGACGCACCGAGTACGCCGCGGCGACGGTCCGATCCTTGGCGTTCTGGTTGTAGTCGAGGAACACGCCGTGCCGTTCCTCCTTCCACCACTTGCTGGTGGCCAGGGCGGGCACCCGTCGCTCGACGTCACGAGCCAGCGCCAGGGCCGCGCGTCGCACCTCCGCGAAGGTCCAGCGCCGGTGCACCCGCACGAGGATGTGGATGCCGCGCGACCCCGAGGTCTTCGGCCACCCGGTCAGCCCGACGTCGTCGAGCGCCTGGTGGACGACGGTGGCCACCTCGCGCACCTGCGCCCATGGCACCCCGGGCACCGGATCCAGATCGATGCGCAGTTCGTCGGGATGGTCCAGATCGTCGGCACGAACCGGATGCGGATGCAGTTCGAGACAGCCGAGGTTGGCCATCCATGCCAGGGCGGCAGCCTCACGCGGCACCACCTCTTCGGCCGTGCGTCCGGAGGGGAACGCCAACGACACGACATCGATCCACGGCGGCCGCGACGAGGGCGCGCGCTTCTGGAAGAAGAACTCCCCGCCTACCCCGTGCGGGTAGCGCACCAGCACCGTTGGGCGCCCGTACACGCCTCGCAACGCGCCGTCAGCCACTGCCAGGTAGTACTGCACGAGGTCGAGCTTCGTGTGGCGCGTCTCCGGGAAGAGCACCTTGTCCGGACTGGTGATCACCACCTTGCGGTCACCGATGGTCACGGTGATCGGCGTGGAGGCGGCAGCAGGCGTACGAGACACGGCGTGTGTGATTCCGCTACGCCGAAAGCGCCTGTGTACGCGCGACCGACGGCGGTGGCATCGGCAGCGTGTTGGAGTGCGGCCGCACGACCGGAACGCGCCGGCCCCCGGTCTCTGCGGAGCCGGGCGACGGCCGCGTTCCCCACACCAGCCACACGGCGCACAGGCACAGACCGACGGCGAGCCACATCCAGAGGGCCCTGGCGTCGCGACGGTGAAGGATGAACTGTTCGGACATCGAGCCACGCTCCCGGCATCGTGCGCAGCAGTGCGCGCACCGGATCGTGCAAGCCGCGAGCCAGACTGGGGGCTGGGGGGAACCGGGAACCGGAAGCCGGGAACCGGAAGCCGGGAACCGGGAACCGGCCACCGGGCTCTGACGGAGCCCGGTGGCAGGTGGCCGGTGGCCGCGACGACTACGCCGTCGGGATCGTCAGCACCTGGCCGACCTGAATCTTGTCGGGATCGGAGAGCTTGTCCTTGTTGGCCTCGAAGATCTTCATGTAGGCGTTGGCATCACCGAGGTGGGCTTTCGCGATCTTGCTGAGGGTGTCGCCCGACTGCACCGTGTACTGCACGGACGGCGGGGCTTGCACGTCGATCACCGCGTGGAGGTCGTTCTGCCAGCTCGGCACCGACTTGAGCGCCGTCCAGATCTGGTTCTTGGCGTCCTCGGACGTGACCGTGCCGTGGAACACCAGCTTGCCGTCCTTCTCCTCGGCCGACCCTTGCATCCCGACGGTCTTGGCCACGTGAATCGCGGCGGCGTACGTATCTCGCAAGCTCATTGCAACAACTCCCTCGTCAGACGACGACAAAAGACAACTCCACCATGCCGCTCGTGGGCACATCCCGGAGCGACAGCAGAGGGGTGGCGACGCGTGAGACGCGTGGCCGGTCCCTGTAGATGCAACCGCAAGAAGCGAGGCACGTCAATCTGTGCCTTGGACGACAGACGTCGCCGCGGTGCCCGGCCGCGGGCGCCGGAGCGCCGCGTGGCGGGCCTGCCACGCGCGGGCGGCCAGCGCCCCGATCTTCCGACGCTCCCCCGGCACCTTCTCGCCGGGATCTTTGCCATGCGGCGACGCATGCTCGATCTCGGCATTCAGTTCGGCCCCGACCAGGATGGCCAGGCTCGACACGTAGAACCACAACAGCAGCACCATCACGCCCCCGACGGCGCCATAAGTCGCGTTGTAGTCGGAGTAGTGGGTGACGTAGAACCGGAAGCCGAGCGAGGCAACCAGCCAGAGCACCGTGGCGACAATCGCTCCAGGTGAGATCCACACCCATTCCTGCTCGGCGTCGGGGGCCACGTAGTAGACGATGGCGATCCCCGCCGACACGAGGGTGAACACGAGCGGCCACTGCAGGATCTTCCAGCTCCACTCGACGAGCGGCCCCATGCGCAGCGTGCGCCCCAGATACTCGGCGATCTCCGGACCGGCGAGCACCAGCGACACCGAGATGAGAAAGAACAGCGCCAGGGCGAGCGTCAGGCCGATGGCGATGAGCCGCACCTTCCACCACGGTCGGGCTTCCTCGATGTCGTAGGCCGCGTTCAGGGCGTTGGTCGCCGCGGCCATGGCGGCCGAGCTGCTCCACAGGGCGGCCAGCACGCCGAACGTCAGCAGCCCGCCGTCCTGAGACTCGGAGATGTGACGGATCTGATCGGCGATGAGCTCGATCATCTCCGGCGAGGCAATGGGGCTCAGGATGCGGACCAGATCACCCGAGAGGTCCTGGAGCGGAAAGAAGCTGCCGAGCGCCAGCAGGAAGAGGATGGCCGGAAACAGCGCGAGGAACAGGTAGTAGGAGAGCTGCGCCGCCAGGCCGAGACAGTCGTCGGCCACCATTTCCTTCGCGGTGCGCTTGCCGAGTTCCCCCCAGCTGATGGGGATGTCGAAGAGGGCCATGGCCCTCGACTGTTGCAAGGGGGTCGCCAACCCGCTCAGGGCTGGCTGCGCTCGAGCTGGTCGCGCAACAGCTGCGCGAGCGTCGGGAAGTCGATCGGCTTGTTGACGAACGGGAACACGGGGCCCACCCCCGCCGCCCGGGTCAGCATCTCGCTCGGGTAGCCCGACATCAACACCACGCGCAACCCCGGCAGACGATTGGTCAACGTCACGGCCAGGGCATAGCCGTCCATGCCGCCGAGAATCACGTCGGACAGGAGCAGATCGATCTCGTGGCTGTGGGTGGCGGCCACCTCCAGCGCCTGTTCCGCGTTCTCCGCTTCGAGCACCCGATAGCCACGGCGCACCAGGAAGCGTTGCGCAACCCGACGCACCGCCTCACGATCCTCCACCAGCAAAATCGTCTCGTTGCCGCCGGGCAGCGTCCGTGGATCCGGCAGCACCGGCACCTGCGACGCGGTGACGGGAATCGTCGGCAGGTAGACCCGCACGTCGCATCCCTCGCCGGGCGCGGAGACGATGGCCATGCCCCCGCCGGCCTGCGTCACGATGGCGAGGACGGTCGGCAGGCCGAGTCCGGTCCCACGGTCGTCGGCCTTGGTGGTGAAGAACGGCTCGAAGGCGCGGCGCTGCACCTCCTCGGTCATGCCCGCCCCATCGTCACGAATCGAGACGCAGAGGTAGGTGCGGCCGGGCTGGGCGGCGATGCCGGTGTCGTCGGCGCAGGTGGAGGCACTCACCAGCGAGGAGACGATGCGGACGGTGCCGGCATCGGTGATGGCATCGCGGGCGTTGACGACGAGGTTGGTGAGCACCTGCTCGATCTGTCCAGGGTCGGCGAGCACGCGCGGCAGTCCGGGCGCCCAGACGACATCCAGCGCGATCCGCGCGCCGAGCAGGCGCCGGAACAACGGCGTCATCCGCGCCACGACATCGTCGAGCTGCAGCGGTTCGGGCTGCACGACCTGGCGCCGACTGAAGGTGAGCAGCTGCCGGGACAGGTTGGTGGCCTGCTGCGCCGCTTCGCGGATGCCCTGGACTTCGTCGAGCACCGGGGACTCGCGCGGCAGCATCTGGCGGACCGCATCGCAGTGGCCCAGCACCACGGTCAGCAGGTTGCTGAAGTCGTGGGCAATGCCTCCGGCGAGGCGCCCCAGCGCTTCCTGCTTCTGCGCCTGCAGCAGCCGGGCCTCGCTGTCGCGCAGCGCCTGCTCGGCGGCGCGACGAGCCGTGATGTCCTGGCACACGACGAGCAACTCCGCGGTGCCGTCGGGGCCGGGCACCGCCCGCGCCCATTCCTCGACCCACAGCACGGCGCCATCGCGGCGACACTTGCGCAGTTCCCACGCGTGGGTGGTCTCGGGCTCGCGGAAGCCGAGGGCGACCTGGCGCCGGGCGGCATCGCGGTCCTCGGGATGGAACACGTCGGCGACGGGACGGCCGACGAGCTCGTCGCGGGCGTAGCCCAGTTGCTCGAGGCCCGTCCGGTTGACGCCGATGATGCGGCCGTCCACCCCGACGGTGAAGTACATGAGGGGGCTGCGCTGGTACAGCAGCTCCATATGGGCCGCGGTCGCCTCGCCGGGCCGGCTGCGTGGCTGGACGACGTCGAGGTCGAGCACGAGGGTGGCCCAGAGCGGCCGGGGCTCTGTCAGGCGCCAGGTGAGCAGCACCACGCGCACGTCGGCGCGCCCGGGGCGGCTGACTCGCTGCTCGCGCGGGGCCTGCGCTCCGAGCCACGCCGCGAGATCGGCAGGGGTGGTCCCGAACGCCAGCCCGAACACGTCGCGCACGGACTCCTCGCCCGGCGTCCATCGCCGATCAGCGCCAGCGAGCCAGTGCTGCACGCGCGTATTGGCCCCCAGCACGGCGCCCGTCTCGCCATCCCACACGAGCGCACCGCATCCCTCGTGCGCAAGCCACCACTGCACGTGGTCTGGCACGGGGATGTCTGACTGGGCCACGTGCGCGCCTCAGGGTGCGGGTTTCAGGACGACACAACTGAGCGGGGGCAGGGTCACGCTGAGCGACTGGGCATGGCCGTGGGCCGGTGCGGCGATCGTGGACACCTGCCCGCCGTTGCCGAGATTGGTCCCGCCATAGGCCGAGGCGTCACTGTTGATGATCTCGTCGTAGCGCCCGGGCACCGGCACACCCACGACGTAGCGTTCGCGCGGCACCGGCGTGAAGTTCATCAGCACGACGAGGAAGTCGGCCGGATTGGCCGCCCGCCGGATGTAGGTGATGACGCTGTTCTCGTTGTCGTTGCAGTCGATCCACTGGAAGCCGGTGTGGTCGTAGTCGCGCTCGAACAGCGCCGGCTCGCGCCGGTACAGGTGGGCGATGTCGCCGACGAACCGGAGCAGGCCGTCGTGCGGCGCGTGCTCGAGCAGGAACCACGGCAGCGACTCGGCGTGGTTCCACTCGCGCCACTGTCCGAACTCGCAGCCCTGGAACAGCAGCTTCTTGCCGGGATGCGTGAACATGTAGCCGTACAGCGCCCGCAGGTTGGCGGCCTTCTGCCACGAGTCGCCCGGCATCTTGTCGATCAGCGAGCGCTTGCCGTGCACGACCTCGTCGTGGGAGAACGGCAGGATGAAGTTCTCGTTGTAGGCATAGAGCATCGAGAACGTCAGGTGCGTGTGCTCCCACCGGCGGTGGATCGCATCCTTGGACATGTAGGTCAGGATGTCGTGCATCCAGCCCATGTTCCACTTGTAGGTGAAGCCGAGGCCGCCGAGGTGCACCGGCCGACTCACGCCCGGCCACGCCGTCGATTCCTCCGCGATGGTCACCACGCCGGGATGGCGCTCGTGCACCAGCGTGTTGAGCTGCTGCAGGAACGACACCGCGTCGAGGTTCTCGCGTCCCCCGAAGGCGTTGGGGACCCACTCGCCCGCGTTGCGCGAGTAGTCGAGATACAGCATCGAGGCCACCGCATCGACCCGCAGGCCATCGAGATGGAAGTCCTCGATCCACGCCAGGGCACTCGCGGTGAGGAAGTTGCGGACCTCGTTGCGCCCGTAGTTGAAGATCAGCGTGCCCCAGTCGCGGTGCTCGCCCTGCCGCGGATCGGCATGCTCGTAGAGCGAGGTGCCGTCGAAGCTGGCCAGCCCGTGGGCGTCCTTGGGAAAGTGCCCGGGCACCCAGTCGAGGATGACCCCGATACCGGCGCGATGCAGGGCGTCCACGAAGGCGCGGAAGTCGTCGGGCGTGCCGAAGCGACTGGTCGGCGCGAAGAAGCCCGTGACCTGATAGCCCCAGGAGCCGTCGTAGGGGAACTCGAGCACCGGCAGGAGCTCGACGTGCGTGAACCCGAGCTGCTGGACGTGTGCGATGAGCCGCGTGGCCAGGTCCTGATAGGACAGGAAGGCCCCGTCGGCGCCGCGCGCCCACGACCCGAGGTGCACCTCGTAGATCGACAGCGGTCGATCGAGTGCCTCGCGATGCCGGACGCGGTCGGCGATCCATTCGCCGTCCTGCCACTCGAAGACGCTGTCGGCGCAGACGATCGAGGCGGTGGCCGGTGGCACCTCCGCGGCCGACGCGCACGGGTCGGCCTTGAGGAACGGCGGGCCACCTGCGGCCGCGACCAGCTCGAACTTGTACCGCGCCCCGGCGCCGACCCCCGGCACGAACAGCTCCCACACGCCTTGCGGCAGGCGTTGTCGCATCGGCTGGATGCGGCCATCCCACCCGTTCCAGTCGCCCACCACGCTGACGCGGCTCGCATTGGGGGCCCACACGGCGAACCGCGTGCCCGCCACACCGTCGATCACGGTCGGGTGCGCGCCGAGCGCGCGATGCAGTTCCTGATGACGCCCCTCGCCCATCAGGTAGAGGTCGAGGTCGCCCAGCAGCAGCCCGAATCGATACGGGTCGTCGATCGTGACCTGCTCGCCGCTGTCTCGCCAGGTCACCTCGAGCCGGTAGGGCACGATCGCCGTCACGCCGGGCAGCACGGCCTCGAACAGGCCATCCGGATGCCGCACCGTCATCTCCTGCACCGCCGTCGCCTGACCGCCGATGGCGACGCGGACGGCCGTGGCCCGGGGCTGGAAGGTGCGGATGACCAGCCGCCCCTCCTCGAGGTGAGGGCCGAGGACGGCGAACGGGTCGCCATGCGTCGCAGTCAGGATGGCGCGGAGGGACGGATTGAGAGGACTCACGGTCAGGACTCCAGGGACGCGGCGGGGGGACGAACGGCGACCAGCCACGCATCGCGCTCGGCTTCGTCTGGGTGGTCGCCGGGACCACCCACCGACGTGACGCCCTGCGCATCGTAGACCGGGCACCACCCGATCACCGCGGTCAGGGCCAGGCCGACGGCGGCCACGCGGAGCGGCACCCGCATCGGCGCGGGCACGTCGCGGGTCGCGAGGATCGTCAGTCCGGCCCCGGTCACCCGCAGGAGACGCTCGAGATCGCCGACGTTCTGTCCGTGCTCGAAGGCATGCACCGTGGACGGGGCCAGCAGCCCCGCCTGCTCCAGCGCCCGCACCAGCGCGCGATTGGACGGCTCCACCAGCACGGTGTCGCCCACCCGCACGACCGGCGTGCGGCGAAGCCCGCCGGTCAGGCGCAGCACCTCCTGCAGGCCGTCGAGGTGATCGTCCACGTCGATGGCGTGGTGCGGCACCCGAAGGCGACGCAGGCACCGCAGCGTGCGCGCGGTGTCCACACACCAGGCGGCCCCCAGGACGTGGACGGCAGGCGAGACGTCGGTCATGACCGGGTCACGCTATCGGACTGCAGCAACCCCGTCAATCTGGGCGGGCGCCCGTGAAGCTCAGGCACGGGGCCGGGCGGGACCGTCGGTGAGACGTCGAACGATCTGGGGCACGACACCGAGGAACAGCGCGCTCTCGTGCCGGACGTCGCCCAGCAGTTCGGACAGCGGGCCGCCGTCGCCGTACTTGAGGAAGAGCTCGACCCCGCTGATCGCGCCGGCCAGCCGGACGGCGGCCAGCGTCGCGGCGGCGCCACGGATCTTGTGGGCGATGCTGGCCATCGCCACGGCATCGTCGGCCGCGGCCGCGGCGTCCAGCCGCTCGAGCTCCGCCGGCAGCGACTCGGCGAAGAGCACGAGCATGCGCGCGCCGAGATCGCCGTTGTTGTTGCAGCGCAGCAGGACTTCGGCCGGATCGAGGATGTCCTCGGCGTCCGGGGTGTCGCCGAGCAGCGCCTCCGGCACGAGGTCGGCGGTCGGCGTCGCCGTGGTGACCGACGCGGCGGTCGCCTCCTCGTCGGCCAGGGCCACGGCGCCATCGATGGCGAGCAGGCGCTGCAGGGTCCGCTGCAGCACGGTGCTGCGCACCGGCTTGGTGAGGTAGGCGTCCATGCCGGCGTCGAGACAGGCACGACGGTCGGCGGCGGTCGCGTTGGCAGTCAGCGCGATGATGCGGGGCGCCGGCGCGCCGCGATCGACGGCGAGGGCGCGGCGGATGTGCCGCGTCGCCTCGAGCCCGTCGAGGACCGGCATCTGGCAGTCCATCAGGATGACGTCGTACGGCACGGCCAGCGCGGCGGCGACCGCCGCCTCGCCGTTGCCGACGACGTCGACCTCGAGGCCCATCGCCAGCAGCATCTCGCGCACGACCATCTGGTTGATGGCGTGGTCCTCGGCCACGAGCACACGGCGCGGCCGTCCCCAGTCCGGCGCCCTGGTGCCATCGACGGGCATGACGCCGGCACCGACGACGGCCTGCATGATCGCGTCGAAGAGCGCCGCGCCGCGCACCGGGCGCTCGACCTGCTCGCGCACGCCCGAGACGTCGGCCGGCAGGTGGCCGTCTTCGGGCATGACCCACACGATGCCGGGCTCCGGGCTCATCTCGCGCAGCTGCTGCGCCAACGACGCGGCGCCTGGCGCGAGCCCATCGAGCAGCACGACGCCGAAGCGCCAGCGCGAAGGCGTGGTCGCCCGGACATGGCCGAGTGCGGTCGCACAGTCGCCGACGACGGCGGCGTCGAAGCGCCAGCCTTCGAGCAGCCGTCCGATCGTCTCCCGCTCGCGGTCATCGGGCAGCACCGCGAGCACGCGGAGCGGCACGTCGCCCTGCCGCTGGCTCTCGACCATGGCGGCATCGGCCACTTCGAGCGGCAGCGACACGGTGAAGGTGGCGCCGGCACGTTCGATGCTGCGCACCGCGATCGTGCCCTGCATCGCCTCGACGAGGCGCTTGCAAATCGTGAGGCCCAGACCGGTCCCGCTGTGGCGCCGGGTGCTGGAGGCATCGCCGGGCGTGAACGGTCGGAAGAGCCGCTCCACGACCTCCGGGGCCATGCCGATGCCGGTGTCGTGGACGTCGAGCCGCAGTATCGCCTGCCGCGTGTGCAGGTCCACCTGCGCGCTGGCCTGGACGTGCACCTCGCCCTGCTCGGTGAATTTCACGGCGTTGGCCAGCAGGTGCACCAGCACCTGACGCAACCGGCCGGGGTCGCCGATCACCCAGGTCGGCACGTCCTGCGTGACCGTGCAGGACAGGCGCAGCCGCCTGGCCGCGGCCGCCGAGGCCAGCACATCGAGGCTGCTCTCGACGAGGTCGGGCAGGTCGAACAGCGTGCGCTCGAGCGTCAGCGCGCCGCCGTCGATGCGCGACAGATCGAGGATGTCGGAGATCAGCGTCGCCAGGTGCGTCGCCGACGCGCGCGCCACCGCCACGTAGCGCGCCTGCTGGGCGTCGAGCCGCGTCGCCCCGAGCAGTTCCATCAACCCGAGCACGCCGTTGAGGGGCGTGCGCATCTCGTGACTCATCGACTTGAGGAACTCGCTCTTGGCGGCATTGGCCTTCTCGGCGGCGACGCGGGCCCGTTCGAGTTCCTGTTCGGCCTGCCGCCGCACGCTCACGTCGGTGATGGTGCCCGCCACGCCGATGAACAGGCCTTCTTCGATCACCGGTCGCGCATGCACCGCGGTCCAGCACGCCGATCCGCGGTGGGTGACGAACCGGAGTTCCTGCCGGCACTCATCCCTGCGGCCGGCGAGCATCCCCGCGCACATCTCCTGCGCCACGACGCGATCGTCCGGATGCACGTAGCCGGCAAACGGGTGCCCGATCGTCGCCGACACGTCGTAGCCGGTCAGGTCGTGCCAGGCCCGGTTGAGGAACGTCCACTGGCCGTCCGTGTCCAGCTGGAAGATCACCTGCTCGACCTGCTCGACCACACGCCGGTACTGCTGCTCGCTGAGCTGCAGCGCGTCCTGCGCCCGACGTTCTGCCGTGATGTCCCGCGCCACGGCGATGAAGGTGGTGACGACACCGGCCGCGTCGTGCACGGGCTGGATCTCGAAACTGACCCAGTACGGCACCCGTGCCTTCGTGTAGTTCACGGTCTCCACGCGGCAGCCCTGCCCCGAGGTCAGCGCCGCGCGCACCGCCTCCACGGCATCGAGGGGCGTCTCCGGGCCATGCAGCAGCGTCCACGCCACCTGCCCCACGACATCGTCCTCGGCGTACCCGTTGGCACGGAGGAACGCCGCATTCGCCCACTCGATGCGGCCGAGCGGATCGGTCAGCAGGATGAGATCGGTGGCGTGCCTCGCCACCAGGGAGAGCTTGCGCGTCTCGGCTTCCTCGCGCCTGAGCGAGGCGTGGCTGGCCGCCGCCTCCTGCGCCAGTCGCTCGCGAGAGGCCGCCAGCGTGTAGACCAGCCACGCCAGGCTGCCCGTCTGCAGGGCGCCGAGCAGCGTGACGACGCCGACGATGCTGCGGGTGCCGGTGGTGGTGCGGCGGGCATCGGTCATCGCGAGGACGAGCGGGCGCCCGCCGACGTCGATGTCGCGACGGGCCACCACCGCCTGCCCCGGGGCTGCGGTATCGAGCAGGATCGCCTGGGGACCGCTGCCGGCGGGATCCTCGACCCGCAGGCCCATCACCTCGCCGTCGATCAGGGTCGAGAAGAGATCGGCTGGCGCGATGAGCAGCGCCGCCCATCCCCGCACGGAGGCGGGGGCCGCGTCCGCAGGACCGACCACCGGGGCGAGATACAGCGCGAGGACCGTCGATCCGATCGGCAGCGCTGGCCCGAGTCGCGCCGCGCTGGTGGCGGCCAGATCGGCTGGCCGCATCGCCGCCAGCAACTGCAGCCACGTCTCGTCGCTGACGGCGCCGGCGCCGGAACGCTCCGAGCGGAACGCCACGCGCGTCGCGGCCGGGGCGGCGTCGCCGTTGGCCACGGTGCCCCCGGCCTCGAGATACGCGAGGCCCTTCACCGCGGGACACGTCGCGCCGCCAGCGACCTGCCGCCCCCAGGCCTCCCATTCGGTGGTGCTGACGACCGGGCGCGCCGCGAGCATCCCCCGCATGGCCGCGAGGCTGGCATCGAGGCAGTGGATCCGCTCGCCGAGGTGCGCCGGCACTTCCTCGGCCGACTGCGCGAGCCAGCGGCCGTCGCGCGCCGTGGTGGCCTCCCAGACCTGCCGGACGGTGACGAGGGCGACCACCGCCGACACCACGAACACCGCCGCACCGAGTCCGAGCGCCCGGGTCTGCACGGGGTCAAGGATATGCCGGCCGCGCAACTGGCCCCGTCAGAAGGTCAATGTCACCGCGGTGTACACCTCACGCTGGATCGCGACGTGGCCGGCCGTGCCTCCCGTGAACTCGACGTGCGCGGCCCGAGGCAGATTGCGGCCGACGAGCTCGAAGGTGGCGAGGTCGCGCCACCGCCACGCCACCCGGACGTCCGACGTCACGTAGGCCGGGATCTGGACGGCGGGCAACGCCCCGACTGCGCGGGCCATCCAGTCGGCCTCCCAGGTCCCGGGCAGATCGAAGGACCAGCGCAGGAGTCCTTGATGCTGCGGGCTGCCGCCCTCGCTGCGAGCTTCCTGCGACCCCGGCTGCGCGCCAGCATCGCGCGACAGCTGCACCCGCAACCATGAATACGATGCGGTCCAGCGCCACCAGGGCCGCGGCCGGGCATCGCCGGTCAGCTCGAGACCATGACTGTTGCCGTGCAGGGCGTTGACGAATTGCACGGGCAGGATCAGGCGGGGGCGGCCCGCGGCGCCTGGTTCGGCGCGCACAGCCCCGGCCCTCGTATCGAGCACGTCCTGATGGTGATTGAAGAAGGCCGACGCGGTCAGGAACATGCGTGATCCTGCGCGCACCCGATAGCCAGCCTCGTAGGCGAACAACTGCTCGGGCTCGAAGCCGTCGTTGGGCTCCAGACGAAGGAAGAAGGGGACCTGCGGCGACAGCACGCTGCCGGTGACGTAGTCGGCTTCGACACGCGACGGCGTCCGGACGGCCCGCGTAACCGAGGCCACGACCGTGTGCGCGGGATCGGGCGTCCACGCCAGGCGAACACTGGGCTGGACCTCGATGCCACTGTAGGCGTTGTGCTCGACCCGGGTGCCCAGCGACAACTCGAGCCTGGACGGCACCAGCGCGATCTGATCCTGCAGGATCGCGCTGTAGAGGTTGGTGGTGCGCCCTGCCGGGATGAACTGCCGTGGCGGCAGGGACCGCGTGTCGTCGGCGCTGACGCGATAACCCAGTCCCCACACCAGCCGGTGACGGCCGACCGGCGCCAGCGCCACCTGCAGATCGAGGTCCATCGTCTGGCGGGTTTCCTCGAAGGCGACGTCGCGGCGGTGGGTGCGGTCGTACCAGGCCTGCATCGTCACCGCCGTCCCCGTCGATGTGCGTGAGACCCACCGGGCGAGCAGATTGCCGCCGCCCATCGCCACCTCATCGTCCACCTCGCGACGGTAAGGTGCGTCGTACGAGGTGACCGTGACGCGCTGCCCGGCCTCGCCGCGAAAGAGATCGCCCTGCACGGTCAGGCGGCGGCGGAGGTCGGGCGTCCAGTCGGTGCGAAAGCCCGCCTGCCCCATCCGCCAGCCGTCGAAGGTGGGCAGCCGCAGCGGCGTTGCCGCATCGCGACTGGCGCCCTTGCCGTAGGCGCGCCACGTCAGCGAGCCGAGACGCCCGCCGTGACGCACCCCGAAGAAGCCGCGCTGCTCCGACCCGGCGCCGGCGGTCAGCAACGTGCCCTGGGTGGCGTCACTGGGCCGGGTGATGATGTTGATGATGCCGGTGACGGCGTTGGCGCCCCACAGCGTACCGCCGGGGCCGCGCACCACCTCGATGCGATCGACATCCTCCAGCAGCGTGTCCTGCATCTCCCAGTACGTGCCGGCGAACAGCGGCGAGTAGACGGCCCGCCCGTCGATCAGCACGAGCATGGCGCGCGACAGCCGATCGGTGAAGCCACGGATGCCGACAGCCCACTTGTTGGCATCGACCTGGGCCACGTGGACGCCCGGGGCCAGTCGCAGCGCGTCGGCGAGCGTGGTGACACCCGAGCGCCGGATGTCCTCGCGGGTGATGACGGTGACGGCCGCCGGCGTCTGCGCCGGGCTGTCGGGCACACGGGACACGGTGGTCACGTCGACGTCCAGCAACTGCTCCAGGGTCAGCGTGCGGACATCGTCGGTCACCTGAGCGCGAGCGGCGCCCACGGCCGGCGGCCCCAGCAGGAACGTCAGCAGCAGGGCACGGCAGAAGCTCGAACGGGAAGTCATGCGCGGCTCACGACGCCGGCCACCAGGCGCACCAGGTCGCTCGGGCGATAGGGTTTGGTCACGTGATGGAGGAAGCCGGCCTCCAGGCTGCGGGCCTGCTGGTCGTCCGACGCGTGCGCACTGATCGCGAGCGCCGCGGTCTGCCGGTGGCTCTCGGCGTCGAGTACCTGGATGCGTTCCAGCACCTCGAAGCCACTCACGCCGGGCATCGCCAGATCGCACAGCAGGATGTCGGCTGGTTCGCTGGCCCACTGCTGCACGGCGTCGTCGCCGTTGCGGGCCATCACCACCTCCGCACCGGCCTCGGTCAGCACGGCGAAGAGCAGGTCGCGCGCGTCGGCGTTGTCGTCGACGGCCAGCACCCGCACTCCACGCAGGGACGGCACCGGTGGGAAGTCTGTTTGCACGTCCGGTGCCACACCACTGGTGACACGCGACGGGAGTGTCACCGTGAAGGTGGCACCCGTCGACGGGCCGTCGCTGCTAGCCGAGACGGTCCCGCCATGCAGTTCGACCAGGTCCTTGACGATGGCCAGACCGAGGCCGAGCCCGCCCTGCTCACGCGTCATCGACCCGTCGGCCTGGCGGAACCGCTCGAACACGAACGGCAGGAACTCCGGGCTGATGCCCGAACCGGTGTCACGCACGGCGACGACCACCACCCCGTCGCCGCAACGGACCGACACGGTGACGGTGCCTCCCGCCGGCGTGAACTTCGTGGCATTGGACAGCAGGTTCCACACCACCTGCTGCAGCCTGGCCGCATCGCCGTCGACGTCGCAGCTGGTGCGGGGCACGTCGGAGACCAACGTCACCCCCCGGTTCCGGGCCGCGGGCCCGACGACGTCCACCGCGGCCTCGACGATCGTGCGCATGTCGACGGCGGCCAGTTGCAGTCGCAGCTTGCCGGTGACGATGCGCGAGATGTCGATCAGATCCTCGACCACGCGGGCCTGTGCCCGCGCATTGCGGGCAATGCTGTCGAGACCGCGGCCGAGCGTGGTCGACGAGGGAGTCGCCGTGGTGAGAATCTGCGCCCAGCCGAGGATGGCGTTGAGCGGGGTCCGCAGTTCGTGCGACACCGTCGCCAGGAACTCGTCCTTGAGCCGGCTGGCCCGTTGCTCGCGCCCGAGCAATTGCTCACGCTCCGCATGCATCAGGCGACGCGCCTCGATCTCGTCGCGCAGGGCGTCGTTGGACTGACGCAGCGTGCGATTGGTGGCTTGCACACGCGTCACCATCGCGTTGAAGGCCGTCGCCAGTTGCCCGATCTCGTCCTCGGTCGAGACGACGCTGACGAGCGTGGGCTCCTCGTCGCGCCCCATGCGCCGTGCCGCCTGGGCCAGATCCGCGATGGGTCGCGAGATCGCCCGTTGCAGTCGGCTGGCCAGTACGAACGCGACAACGCTGGTCAGGATCAGCAGCGTCGCAGCGGTCAGCCCCGACAGCAGGGCGCGGGCGCGCAGGTCGGAGAGGTCGCGGACGATCACCACGGTGCCGGCGGCACGTGCGTCGGCGGCGGGCAGGCCGGCCGTGGCGGGAATCTCGGCCATAGCCACCACTGCCACGCGTTCCGACTGCACCAGACTGCGCCGCGCCGGACACGGCACGCCGGGCTGACGCTGGTAGGCGCCGTAGAGTGAGCCGTTGGGCAGGTAGGCGCACGCGTACCGCACCACCGGGCGGACACGCGCCGTGCCGAGCACGCGGGCGATGGTGTCCGGTTCCTCGAAGGCCACAGCGGCCGAGAGATTGCTCGCCAGGATCTCGGCGAGGCTCTGGGCCTCCTCCTGTGCCGACTGCCTGAAGCGCCAGAGGTCCACCAGGGCGAGCCCGGCGACGGCAAGCAACACGGCCGTGGTCGCGACGAGGAGGGCCGTCGCCACCAGCTTCCGGTGGATGGGCATGCGCGCGAAGATGGCGCTCATCGGGCGAGCCCCCGCACCTCGACCGCAAGGCCGAGCAACTGGGAGTTGAGTCGCAGCCCGACGCGCTGCGCCGCGGCGGCATCGATGGCGAAGCGCAGCCGTGGGCCTGCCACGTGCAGGGCGATGATGCCGCCCTGGTCGAGGAAGTCCGGGTCGTCACCGACGGTCAGGACCGGCAGGAGGGCCGCGCGCGCCAGCAGTCGCTGGCGGCCCGTCGCCTCCCCGGGCAGGAAGAGCACATGACAGGGCGCCGGGTCGTCTTCGGGCGCAAGCACACGTGCGGCGAGAGGCTTGCCGCGCAGATGCGTGCCATGTGTGAGGTCCTGGAGGTGCTGAAAGACGGCGCCCGGGGCCGCGACGCACAGAACGAGGGGGGCGCGCGACCAGGACGAGGCAGGCCAGTCCACGAAGCCCGGAAATCGGGACAGGAACGCCGCCTTCAGCCGTGGCTCATCCGTGGTCTGGCCGAACGCGTCTGTCGCCCCCGCCAGGAGCAGGACAACCGCCGCGCACCGGACGCAGCCAAGGGGTCCACGTCGCTGGCGAGGCATCGCGCCGCCGATCCTATCGAAGCGGCATGCGTTCCGTCAGTAGATACTTACTGCTGAGTCTGTCGACTGACCATGCCGACGACACCGGCAGCCGTGGCCTGCAGCGATGGACGACGCGAGGCGACCATCGCTGCGCCCTTGGGCGCCATCACGGCGCGGGGAAGACGACCGCCTTGCCCGTCCTGGCGCTCTCGCGTGCGGCGTCGAGAATCTCCGACACGATCAGGTTGTTCTCGAGCGAGGTCGGGCCCGACGGCACGAGGCGTCCGCGCACCACGGCGGTGAGGTAGTTCAGCGCGTTCTGCTCGTCCACGGGCCAGTCCTCGGCGGGCACGTCCGCCATCGGCTTGCCCCGCAGCTTGGTCCGCACGGCGCCGCCACCGGTGGCCCACGCCGCGGCGCTCTCGGTGTAGACCTCGAGATCCTTGCGGTGATCGGGCCAGTTCCACGACGCCTGGACGATCGCCTGCGCCCCGTCGTACTCGATGACGATGGTCGCCTCGTCGTCCACCTTCGCGTAGATGGCGGGCTTGTGCGTCTGCGTCACGGCGGTCACGCGCAGCGGGCGCGCGTTGTCGAGCAGCCAGGTCGCGATGTTGGCGCCGTAGCAGCCGAAGTCGTAGAGCGCACCGGCGCCGTTGCGCACCGGATCGGAGAGCCACGCGAAGAACTCCGGCTGCGTGCCGATCTCCTTGGGTCCGAAGTGCCCGTCCATCGCCACGATCTTGCGGATGCGACCGCCGGTCTTCTCCTGATGCATGAGCCGCCACACGGCCCGGTGGCTGCGGTACCAGGTGGTCTCGTAGTTCACCAGCACCTGGATCCGTCCACGCCGCGCCGCCTCGGCGATCGCCTTCGCGTGTGCCGTCGAGACGGCCAGGGGCTTCTCCACCATCACGTGGACCCCGTGCCTGGCCGCGATCTCGATGACCTTCAGGTGATCGAACGTGTCCGTGTAGACCACGAGTGCTTCCGGCTTCGTCGTGGTGATCAGGCGGTCGAGGTCGGCGAACAGCTTCGCGGCATCGATGGCGTGAGTGGCCGCGAACTTCTCGCGCAGGCCGGCGTCGGCGTCGTACACGCCGACCAGCTCGATGTCGGTGCGCTTGACCATGGCGTTCATGTGCCCGCGCACGTGACCGTGCACGAGACCGGCGATGGCGATGCGGAGCGGTCGGGTCTCAGCCGCCTGAGCGGCAGCCGGGACCGGCGCCAGCGACAGCGGCGCCACCATCAGCCACGCCGCGAGCAGGATCAGGGTGCGCCGCGAGACCGCGGGGCGTGAGGACACGGATTGGGGCATGGCACGGGCCTCCGGATGACGGAACGGCGCGAGCGTATCACGCAGTTCCACGCCTGCCCTGCGGCGACGGGCGCTTGTGAAGCTGGACGCACCTCCGCTATGTTCGGCGGATGGCCGGACCGCTGACGCCCACGCATTTCCCGACGCCGTTGTCCGACTACCCGCCCGCCGCGGCGGGCGGCCTGCTGCAGACCCTCACGGATCGCATCAGCCAGGACCCGTTCAACCTGATCGCGACCGGCATCTTCCTCCTGGCCATCATTCACACCTTCATGGCGCCGCGGTTTCTCGCGCTCGCCCACCGGATCCAGCACCAGGCCGACCACGACGCCGATGCGGCCGGGCGCGCCCGCCAGCCGGCGTTCGCCTCCGAGGTGCTGCACTTCGTCGGCGAGGTCGAGGTGGTCTTCGGGCTGTGGGCCCTGGTGCTGATGGTGGCGGTGACCTGGAACCGCGGCTGGGACACGGCCAAGCACTACCTCAACGACACGGTCAACTACACCGAGCCGCTGTTCGTGATCGTCATCATGGCGCTGGCCTCGACCCGCCCCATCATCGTCTTCGCCGAACGGGCCATGAGCAAGGTGGCCGCCCTCGGCAAGGGCACCCCGGCGGCGTGGTGGTTCGCCACGCTCACCGTCGGTCCGCTGCTCGGCTCGTTCATCACCGAGCCGGCGGCCATGACCATCTGCGCCCTGCTCCTCGCGCGCCAGTTCTACGACCTCGAGCCGAGCCCCCGCCTGAAGTACGCCACGCTCGGCCTGCTGTTCGTCAACGTCTCCATCGGCGGCACGCTGACCCACTTCGCGGCGCCGCCCATCCTGATGGTGGCGCGCACCTGGGAGTGGGACCTCTGGTACGTGATGTCGCACTTCGGCTGGCGGACGCTCATCGCGGTGTTTGCCTCAGCCCTGCTGTACTACCTGATCTTCCGCAAGGAGCTGCAGACGCTGTCGGCCCGCCCCGCCGTGCGGGACGCCGAGGTGCCCGACTCCGATGCCGCCACCTCCGGGTTCGGCGCGCTGCTGCCGGTGCCGGCCTGGATCATCCTGGCCCACGCCGCGTTCATGGGGTGGACCGTCCTCAACTCGCACTACCCGGCGCTGTTCCTCGGCGGCTTCCTGTTCTTCCTCGGCTTCGTCAAGGCCACCAGCCCGTACCAGTCGGAGGTCTCGCTGAAGTCACCGCTGCTCGTCGGCTTCTTCCTCGCCGGCCTGGTCATCCATGGCGGGCTGCAGGGCTGGTGGATTGCCCCCGTGCTCGCCAGCCTGAGCGAGACGCCACTGTTCTTCGGTGCGGCCATCCTGACCGCCTTCAACGACAACGCGCTCATCACCTATCTCGCCACACTCGTGCCGAACATGAGCGAGACGGCGAAGCTCGCCGTCGTGGAAGGTGCCGTCACCGGCGGCGGTCTGACCGTGATCGCCAATGCGCCCAATCCCGCCGGGCAGGCCCTGCTGTCGCGCTTCTTCGGCGGGGCCATCGCGCCGCTGTCGCTGCTCGCCTCGGCGTTGCTGCCGACGGTGGTCGCGGTCATCTGCTACCGGTTCATCCCGTAACGCATGACCGACGCCCTGCTCGCCTTCTCGCACGTCACGGTCATCCGTGACGGCGCCACGATCCTCGACGACTTCTCCCTGGAGATTCCCGCCGGGCAGCACGTCGCCATCGTCGGTCCCAACGGCTCGGGCAAGAGCACGGTGCTCAAGCTCGTGACCCGCGATCTGTGGCCCGTGGCGCGGCCCGAGGCCTCGGTCACGGTGCTGGGGCAGCAGCGCTGGACGCAATGGGATCTGCGCGCCGCCATCGGCATCGTCTCCAACGACCTGCTGGCCACCTGCACGCGCAAGGTCACCGGGCGCGACCTGCTGCTGTCGGCGTTCTTCGGCAGCATCGGGCTGTGGCCGCATCACGCGCCCACCGCCGCGATGCACGCGCGGGTCGACGAGGTCCTCACCTGGCTCGGCCTGCCGCATCTGGCCGACCGCCTGATGACCCGGATGTCCTCGGGTGAGGCGCGGCGACTGCTGATCGGACGCGCGCTCATCCACCGGCCGCGCGCCCTCATCCTCGACGAGCCGATGACCAGCCTCGACCTCGGCGCCGCCCACGACATCCGGGCGACGATGCGGGCCCTGGCACAGGAGGGCACGACCCTGCTGCTGGTGACCCACGACCTGGCCGACATCGTGCCGGAGATCGGCCGCGTGGTGCTGCTCAAGCAGGGCCGCGTCGAGGCCGACGGCCCGACGCACGAGCTCCTCACCACCGAGCGCCTGACGGCGCTCTACGACCGGGCTGTCGAGGTGACCCACCGCGACGGCCACTACCACGCGTGGTGAGACCACGATGATGGATGGGCCGGCGGTGAGCCGCATGCGGATGGCGCCGGCTCGCCGAGCCGGCCGACTCCGCGGTCCCTGGTTGGCCTGGTCCGTGCAAGGGCGGGATGCCATGACCAGTGCGAACAACAGCCGTCCGGCGGGCGACCGCGACCAGCCGGGAGACATCCACGAGGCCGTCGAGGCCACGGGCGGCACCGGCATCGAACCGGGCCGCGGGCCGGCGTCCAACCTCCAGAAGGACCCCGATGACTGGACCACGGGCGACGAGTCGATGACCGACGCCCAGCGCTCGTACCTCACGACGCTGTCCCAGGAAGCCGGTGAGGACCCGCCGGGGGACCTGACGAAGGCCGAGGCGTCCAAACGCATCGATGCGCTCCAGCAGCAGACGGGACGCGGCATCGATCGCTGACATGAACCTTTCCGACCTCGAGTCGCTGTCCTTCGCCAGTGCGTTCGTCGACACCCTGCCCGGAGACCCGTCGTCGCGCAACGTGCCGCGACGGGTGCCGGGGGCCAGCTACTCGCTCGTCGCGCCGACACCCGTGGTGGCGCCGTCGCTGCTGGCATGGTCCGACGCTGTCGGGGCGCAGCTCGGGATCGCCCGCCCCCCGCTGGGGCCCGGGCCGGTGGCCGACGTACTCGCCGGCAACCGGCTGCTGCCGGGCATGCGTCCCTACGCGGCGCGATACGGGGGACACCAGTTCGGGCACTGGGCCGACCAGCTCGGCGATGGCCGGGCGATCACGCTCGGCGAGGCACAGGGTCCGGACGGCCGCTCGTTCGAACTGCAGCTGAAGGGCGCCGGCCCCACCCCGTACTCGCGCCAGGCCGATGGGCGGGCGGTGCTGCGCTCATCGGTGCGCGAGTTCCTGTGCTCCGAGGCGATGCACGGTCTCGGGGTGCCGACGACGCGGGCGCTGAGCCTGGTGGCGACGGGCGATCTCGTCGTTCGCGACATGTTCTACGACGGCCACCCCGAAGCCGAGCCGGGGGCCATCGTCTGCCGCGTCGCGCCGTCGTTCGTCCGCTTCGGACACTTCGAGATCCATGCCACGCACGGCGAGATCGACATCCTGCGGACGCTCGCCGACTACGTCGTCACGACGCACTACCCGGAGCTCGGCGCGCCCTCGAGCGCGACCTACCTCGCGTTGTTCGAAGAGGTCTGCCGTCGCACGGCTGTCCTCGCCGCGCACTGGACGCGCGTCGGGTTCGTCCACGGTGTACTGAACACCGACAACATGTCGATCCTCGGCCTCACCATCGACTACGGCCCCTACGGCTGGCTCGAAGGGTACGACCCGACGTGGACGCCCAACACGACGGACGCGGCGACGCGGCGCTATCGCTACGGCCAGCAGCCCAACATCGCGCTGTGGAACCTGGCGCGGCTCGGCGAAGCCCTGTCGCCCCTGATCGACACTCCGGACGACCTGCATCGCGGGCTCGAGGTGTTCCGCTCGACCTTCAGCACGGTCTACGGAACCATGCTGGGCGACAAGCTGGGCCTCGACACGCTCGACACGACCGGGGAGGACCCGCTGCTGACCGGGCTGTTCTCGCTGCTCGAAGCGGAGGAGACCGACATGACGATCTTCTTCCGCGGCCTCGCGCGGGTGCCGGTCGACGATGACGGCAGCGATGACTCGGCGTGGGTGGCGCCGGTGCGTGAGGCGTTCTACGACCCGGCCGTCCTGGACGGCCCGCACCGGGCGCGACTGCTGGCCTGGCTGCGCGAGTACGCCGCTCGCGTGCGCGGCGAACGACGCCCGCGCGAACAGCGCATGGCCCGCATGGACGCCGCCAACCCGAAGTACGTGCTGCGCAACTACCTGGCGCAACAGGCCATCGATGCGGCCATGACCGGCGACACGGACGTGATCGCGCGACTGCTGCGGGTGCTGGCGCGCCCGTACGACGAGCAGCCGGGCGAGGACGACCTGGCCCAGCGGCGCCCGGAGTGGGCCCGCCATCGTCCGGGCTGCAGCGCGCTCAGCTGCAGCTCGTAAGGTCCTACTTCCCTGTCGCGATGCCTTCGCGGCGCGGATCGGCGCCGGCCGCCCATCCGGTGGCCGTGCGCGCGATGCCCTGCACTCCCGACGTCTGCTCGAGGTAGCGGACCTCGTGCCCGCGGGCTTCGAGTGCGGCGCCGACGACGGCGTCGATGCGGTGCTGCTCCAGTTCGGTGGGGCCGTTGCGGCTGCCGAAGTTCGGCAGGCTGATGGCGTCCTGCACGGGCAATCTCCAGTCGAGCGTGCCGATGAGGACCTTGCCGACGTAGTTGATGATGGCCGAGCCGCCTGGGGATCCGAGCGTCATCTGCAACTGCCCGGACGTGCGGTCGAACACCAGCAACGGCGTCATCGACGATCGCGGGCGCTTGCCCGGCTGCACGCGATTGGCCACCACCGTCCCGGCCGCGTCGCGCGGGGTCAGCGAGAAATCGGTGAGCTGGTTGTTCAGCATGAAGCCGTGCACCATCTGGCGCGACCCGAACGCATCCTCGACCGTGGTGGTCATCGCGACGGCATGGCCAGAGGCATCCACCACCGAGATGTGCGAGGTGGACGCCTGCTCGAGACTCGGGGCCGCGACGGCCGCCTGTGTCCGGCCCGGCGGGACCCCGGGCTCGGCGCGGCCCATCGACCGTTCGCCCAGCAGCGTCGCGCGCTGGCGGATGTAGGCCGGGTCCATCAGGCCGGCGACCGGCACCTCCACGAACGCGGGATCGGCCAGGTAGGCGTCGCGGTCGGCGAACGCCAGGCGCCCAGCCTCCGCGAACAGATGCACGGCCTCGGGCGACACGCGCCAGTGCCCGGCATCGAGACGGGTCGGCGCGAGCGACCTGAGGTCGCGCGTTTCGAGGGTCCCCAGCATCTGCGCCAGCGCGACGGTGCCAGACGACGGCGGGGGAAAGCCGCAGATCCGCGCGGCACGATAGACGAAGCAGAGCGGGTCGCGCTCGACGGGCTGGTAGGCCGCGATGTCGGCCTCCGAGAGCAGCCCGGGGTTGGTCGGATGCGTGCGCACCTTGGCGACGATGTCGCGCGCGAGGGGTCCGCCGTACAGCACGTCGGCGCCCTCGCTGGCCACACGGCGAAGCACGGCCGCGAGCGCGGGGTTGCGCAGGCGGAACCCCGCCGGGTGCGGCTGCCCGTCTGCGGCGTAGAAATACGCCCGTGCATCAGGATCGGACGGCAGCGCCTTCTCGTTGGCGAGCAGACGTGCGAGCCGCGGGCTGATCAGGAACCCCTGCTCGGCCAGGGCAATTGCCGGGGTGAACAGTCGCGCCCAGGGCAGCGTGCCGTGACGCCGGTGCGCGAGCGCCAGCATGCGCACCACGCCTGGCACCCCGACGGACCGCCCACCGACGATCGCCTCGGCGGCGCGCATCGGCACGCCATCGCGCAGGAAGAGGGCGTCGGTTGCGGCCGATGGCGCCGTCTCGCGCCCATCGAGCGCCGTCGTCGTCTGGCCGTCCCAGTGCAGCAGGAAGGCACCGCCGCCGATGCCGCTGGACTGCGGCTCCACGAGCGTCAGCACCATCTGGACGGCAATGGCGGCATCGATGGCCGAGCCACCCGCCTCGAGCATCTCCGCCCCCGCCGCCACCGCGAGCGGATTGGCCGCCGCGACCATCCAGCGCGACGATGACCAGCCCGGCTTGTCGGTCCAGCCGCTGCCCGATTCGGGAGGGCCGTCCTGCGGCGTGGCCGCAGTGCGCCCGCTGCGCACAGGCGCGGCGCAGGCCGCGAGGAGAAGGAGTCCGGACAGGGCCAGGCCGCCCAGCAATCGCTGCATGAGGCGGAGCATACCGTAGGGCCATGCCGATGGCCGCGCCCTTGCATGGGAAAGCGGCCATGAACATCGAAGGCCTGATGACGCCCGATCCTGCCTGCTGTACGCCCGACACCTCCATCCAGGACGTCGCACGGATGATGGCGCTGCACGACTGTGGCGAGATCCCCGTCGTGGACGCCGCCGAGGGCGGTGCCCTCGTGGGTGTGGTCACCGACCGCGACATCGTCGTGCGCCTGCTGGCACGCGACAACGACGTGGCCAGCGCGACGGCCGCGTCGTGCATGACGCAGCCGGCGCTGTCTCTGCCCCCGGACGCCAAGGTCAGCGACGCGATCGAGATGATGCAGTCGCACCAGATTCGCCGCCTCCCCATCGTCAAGGCCGATGGCACCGTGTGCGGCATCGTCGCGCAGGCCGACCTGGCGCGATGGGCCACCTCCGAGCAGACCGGCGACCTCGTGCGCGACGTCTCCGAGCCGCAGCGGATCGGCTAGCGCGCGGCGTTCGCCGTCGCCGTGCTGCGGTCGCCGCTAGATGCTGGCGATGCGCAGCGAGCGGTCGAGTGTCGGTGGGGTGACCGTGGTGCGGGTGAGACCTGCCTGCATCACGGCCACGCCCAGGGCCAGCGAGCGCGTCGCCGCCTCGAGCGACAGTGCCGGGGCCTGCCCCGTCGTCATCGCGTCGAGCAGTGCGCCGAGCACGGACCCGCCGACGAGGTCCTCGGGCGTCATCCACGCGGACGGATCGACCGGGGACAGTTCGCGGTAGCCGGTGTAGCGCGGGCTGTCGGCCGGCGTGGCGACCTCCCAGACGTCGTTGCCGATCCGGACACGTCCTGCGCTGAAAACCAGATCGAACTGGAAGACGAAGTACTGCTTGGCGCCGCCGGTCACGAACACTTCGGTGCCATCCGCGAAGACGATGTGCGCCCGGCCGCCGCGGTCGTGGATGCCGTCGCGCAGCGCGCTGGCGTACCGCGCAGCATCCGCGGCGTCGCGCGTGTGATCGTCGCCTGAGGCGGCCGCCTCGTGGGCCGGTGTGTCGAGGTCGGCATCGACGCGCACCCAGGGACCGCACCAGGCCAGCAGCAGGTCCCACGCGTGGGTACCGGTGTGCACGACGTGCCCGCTGAAGAGCACGTGCATGGACTCGAGGCGGCCGAAGGTCCCCTCCCGAATCCAGCGGGACACGGCCCGGTAGCGTGGCTCGAGGCGCCGTGGGTAATCCACCACGGCGGCCGCGCCAGCGGCGGCCACCTCGCGTGTCAACGTCTCGCCGTCCTCGACGGTGCAGGCGACGGCCTTCTCGATCCACAGCCCACGCACCCCGGCCGCGATCGCTGCCAGGCTCATCGCCGCCCGGTCGGTCGCGTAGGCGCACACCGACACGATGTCGGGCCGCTCCTGCTCGAGCAGGTGATGGTAGTCGGCGTAGAGCGATGTGTCGGCGATGCCCCAGTCGATCCCGAACGCGGCCAGCCGATCGGCGTCCACGTCACACCCGGCGACGAGGGCCGTCCGCGGGTCGGCGGCGTACCACCCGGCGTGGGTATGGGGGCGCGGTCGCAACGGGTCCCGCTCCAGCAGCGAGGCGATCCGCCCGGTGCCGATGATGGCGGCGCGATGCGAGGAGGTGGGGCGGCTCATGCGCGGATCGTAGCGGCGGTGGCTCGCGTCCGGCCAGTGAGTTCCGTCTGCACGGGCACCACTCCCAGCTCAACCGTGCGTACAATGCACGCGGCGCGAGACGCCCATCCATGTCCGAGCGACGGTCCCACGGCGATGGTGCACTCGATGTGCAGGTGCTCGAGGCGCTGGCAGAAGGCCAGCCTCTGCTGGAGACCCTCGCGCTGATCGCCACCGGGCTCGAACGGGGCATCGACGGGGCGCTGGTCTGCGTCAAGCTCGTGTCCGATGACGGCCGTCGCCTCGACTACGCCAGCGCTCCCAGCCTGCCGGCCAGTTATGTCGAGGCGACGACTCAGCAGCCGGTCGGCCCCCTCGACGGCGCCTGCGGGACCGCGGTTCACACGCGCCGGGCGGTGTTCGTCGAGGACATCGCGACCAGTCCGCTGTGGCACCAGCACCGTGACGTCGCCCTGGCGCACGGATTGCGGGCCTGTTGGGCCCTGCCCGTGCTCGGCGCCGGCGATCAGCCCCTCGCGGCGTTTGCGGTGTATCACCGGACCCCGACCCGTCCCACCTGGGGACAACTGCGCGACCTGGATCGCTTCCGGCATCTCCTCCGCATCGCCGTCGAGCGCGATCGGAGCGAGCGCGAGCTCAGGGCAAGCGAGGAGCGTTTTCGCCTGGCCTTCCGCGACGCGGCGTTTGGCCTCGCGGTGTCTGACCTGAGCGGACGGCTGCGCATGGTGAACCGCGCGTTCGCGCGCATGCTCGGTTACGAGGTCGACGAACTGCTCGCGCGCGAGGCGCTGGATCTGACTCATCCCGACGATCGCGCTGACAGTGATCGGCATGCCCGGGAACTCGCCCTCGGCCAACGGCAGTCCTTCACGCGCGAGAAGCGCTATGTCGCCAGGGACGGGCGCGCCGTCTGGGCCCGCGTCACAGGGTCGGCACGGCGTGATGACCAGGATTGCGTCGCGGAGCTGTTCGTGATCGTCGAGGACATCTCGCGGCAACGGGCCCTCGAGCAGGAACGCCGCTACGAGCAATCGCTGCTGCAGATGGCGTCGCGCGTCGGCCGGTTCGGCGCCTGGATCATCGACCTCACGACTGGCGTGCCACACCTGTCGCGCGAGGCGCTCGACATCCACGAGCTCCCTCACGACACCGTGACGACACCAGAGGTGGTCCTCGCGCAGTACCCGACCGAACACCGGGCCAGGCTCGTCGCCTGCCTCGAACGATGCCAGCGCGACGGCACACCGTTCGACGAGGAGTTCCCGTTCATCACGGTCAAGGACACGCCACTCTGGGTGCGGGTGATCGCCGAGGCGTCGCGCGACGAGACTGGTGCGATCGTCCGCCTGCAGGGGGCGCTGCAGGACATCACGGAGCGGAAGGTTCTCGAGCAGCAGTGGCTGCGATCCCAGCGGCTCGAGAGCATCGGGACACTCGCGGGCGGGATCGCCCACGACCTCAACAACGTCCTGACGCCGATCACGATGGGTCTCGGTCTCCTCAGACCGGGGGAGCCGGACCCGGCGCGGCAGCAGATGTTCGCGGTCGTCGAGGCCAGCGCCTCGCGTGCGGCCGCCATGGTGCGACAGGTGCTGTCGTTTGCGCGCGGTGCCGAGGGACAGCGGTCGGTCGTGTCACCGGTGACCCTCGTCCACGACGTCTCCGCCCTCCTCAGGGAGACGCTGCCCAAGCACATCACGCTCGCCGTCGATGCCCAGGACGACACCTGGCAGGTGGAGGTCGAGCCGACCCAGCTCCATCAGGTGCTGCTGAACCTGTGCGTGAACGCACGCGACGCCATGCCCGGTGGCGGCACGCTCAGCATCCGCACGCGGAACCACCGGCAGCAGCCCGACGCCGTGGTCTACGCCGACCTGTCGCCGGGACGGTATGTCGTCTTCAGCGTCGAGGACACCGGCGTCGGCATCAGCCCTGACATCATCGGCAAGATCTTCGACCCGTTCTTCACGACCAAGCCGCCAGGCAGCGGCACCGGTCTCGGTCTCTCGACGTCCATGGGGATTGCACGCGCACACGGTGGACACATCGACGTGTGCAGCTCGGAGGAGGGCACGAGGTTCGACGTGCTCCTGCCCGCGGCCGAGGACGCCGATCCGGAGGTGAACGCGACTCGCGACGATGCCGTGACGGAGGGCTCCGGCGTGACCGTGCTCATCGTGGATGACGAGCCGGCCGTGCGGATGCTGATGCGACACGTGCTCGAGGGCGCGGGCTACCGGATTGTGGAGGCCGACAGCGGCGCAGGCGCCCTGCAATGCCTCGAAGAGTCACCAAAGCGGTTCGCGGTCGTCGTGACCGACCTGATGATGCCCGGGATCGATGGCGTGGCCCTGCTCCGACGCATCAGGGCGAGCTATCCCGACATGCCGGTCGTGGCGACCAGCGGCATGGCCAGCGCCGAGCGCCTGGCGGAACTCGACGCGGCCGGGCTGACCGCCTTCCTGCAGAAACCCTACGCCCCCGCCGACCTCCGCGCCACCGTGGAGCGCGCCCTGTACGCCAGCCACGCGTAACGCGTCGCCTACCTGGCCGGCACGGCGTGATCCTTCATCGCCTCGGCCCGCCCATTGGCGATGAAGGCCGTGACCACGTCGGCGTGGGCCTGAATCAGCTTCACCACGTAGGGATCGGTCGAGGTCTCGACCACCTTCACACCTCTGGCCGTCACCTCGTGCTTCAGGACGATCTTGTCCGCGTGGGCGAACACCTCGCGGAACAGCGGATCGCGCTGATGGATCGGTCGGGCCTGAGTCACGCGGGCGGACATCGCCTCGACATGTCCCTGGATGGCCTTCGCGATCACCGGATCGTCGGACTCGGTGATCGACTCGACGCCGTCCGGCCGGGCGGTCACCTGCCGGCGAATCTTCGCGCCGTTGTCGAGCAGTTGATGGAAGACGGCCATGTCGGCCTGGTGCGAGGCGTCCTGCATCATGCCGCGCCCGCGGCCCATCCCCTGCCCCATCCCCTGCCCCGCGCCTGCCGGGGGCCCCTGCGCGGCGAGCGAGATGGTGGCGGCAGCCGCCACCATCGCTGTGGTCACGACGACACGAAGACCTGCTGTCAACGAATGCGTGGTCATGGACGACTCCGGAGAAGGAAGGCGCGGCGCGCTGTCACGCGCACCGCTGGAATGCCGGCAAGTGGGCCAGCAGGGAGGCGCTGCGATTGCTCTCGAACACCTGCCGTACGTCGGCAGGCAGGTCCTGCTTCAGCAAGTCGTCGTAGAGCGCGATGTTCTCGCGCTCGGCCACCACGCCGGCCGCACAGGCGGCGGTCACCGTGGGGAAGTGCGGGACGGTGGCCACGGTCCAGGCCGACGCCGGCACCGGCAGGGCCCGTCGCGTGAACATCAGGGCGATGGCGGCAGAGTGCCGCTGCTCCGCCCCGATGACGTTGACGAAGGGGGCGACCTGCCCGAAGTCGGCGACGACGCCCTCGTAGATCGTCTCGGCGCGATACTCGTCTTGCAGACCCCGTTCGAGGGCGGCACGAAGCTCGACGGTCAGCACCGTACTCGACGTGGTGGATGTGGGAGACGTCGGCGACGACGGACCGTCGTCGCAGGCGATCTGGGCACTGCTCGCCAACGTGACGAGCATGACGGCCAACACGAGTCTTCGAGTCACGGGGCACCTCCTGGCGCGCGTGCCTGCACGTCAGAGATGCGGGTGGTAACGGGAAGGTGACACGGGCCTCGGGGCCAGCCGGGATACGCTGGCGGCATGGACATCGCTGTCTTCGACACGCGTCGCTACGACCAGGAGGCCTTCGAGCAGGCCAACGCGACCCACGGCCATCGGTTGCGCTTCTTCGAGCCCCGGCTGACCAGCCATACGGCACCCCTGGCGGCCGGCGCGCCCGCCGTCTGCCCGTTCGTCAGCGACCGCGTCGATGCCGACACCCTGCGCATCCTGCACGACGGCGGCACCCGCCTGATCGCGCTCCGGTCGGCCGGATACAACCACGTGGACCTCGAGGCCGCCGCCACCCTCGGCATGCCCGTCGTCCGCGTGCCCGAGTACTCGCCGTACGCCGTGGCCGAGCTGGCGATGTGCCTCGTGCTGACGCTCAATCGCAAGGTGCATCGGGCCTACAACCGCGTGCGCGAGGCCAACTTCTCGCTCGAAGGCCTCGTCGGCTTCGACCTCCACGGCAAGACCTTCGGCATCGTCGGCACCGGACGGATCGGCCGGACCCTGGCGCGCATCGCGCACGGCTTCGGCTGTCGGGTGATCGCCACCGACGCCTGGCCCAATCAGGCGCTGCAGGACGAACTCGGCGTCACCTACGTCGTCGCCGAGGACCTGTACCGACAGTCGGACGTCATCTCGCTGCACGTCCCGCTGACGCCCGAGACCCATCACCTCATCAACGGCGCGGCGTTCGCCCAGATGAAGCCGGGCGTGACGATCGTCAACACCAGCCGCGGGGCGCTGATCGACACGCGGGCGCTCATCCACGCGTTGAAGACACGGCGGGTCGGCGCCGCTGGACTCGACGTCTACGAGGAGGAAGGGCCGATCTTCTTCCGCGACCTGTCGCAGCAGGTGCTGCAGGACGATGTGATGGCGCGGCTGCTGACGTTTCCCAACGTTCTGATCACGGCGCACCAGGGCTTCCTGACCCGCGAAGCCCTGGCCAACATCGCCGACACCACGCTCGCCAGCGTTTCGGCCTTCGAGCGCGGCGAACCGCTCGTCCATCAGGTCGAGGCGAAGACGGGATCGGACGCCTCGGCGAGGCGTCCCTCCCGATGACTCGGCGAGCGTCCGTCCCAACGACGGACGGCGCCCCTCGGTCTCAGGGCGCGATCGAGAGGATGACGCGCCGGTACGACGTGAGGCTGGGCGTGCCGGCGTCAGTCACTTCGAGGAGCACGTGGGCGAGGCCGGGGACGAGCGGCGTCACCGTAGCTCGTGCTGTGGCGTCGGCGGCGATGCGCACGCGCGGCGCCTCGCGGACGCCCCGCGCCGCCGGTGGTGATCCGCTGCTCGACTCGGGCGGCATGCTGGGTGGCGGACCGCTCGCCACAGGCACGCCGGGGATGCCGGCCCCAGCCTCGGGGTAGAACCACCAGCGATACGTCAGGGCGTGGCCATCGGGGTCGCGGGTGCCCGCCGCGTCGAGCACGACGGGCGTGCCGACCGCAGCCGTGATCGCGACCGGTGCCGCACCCGACTGACCGTTCACGACGACCACCGGGTTGTGGTTGGCGGCGGCCGGTTCGAGGACGGTCCACGCCATACGGGCCGCGAAGTCATGCTGGAAGGCCTCGCGCCAGCGCCACACCGTCGCCTGATCCGAGGTATGCATCTGCCCGTCGGTGCCCCGCACGGTGTCGCGCGACGACGAGAGGCGGCCCGGGTACGAGTCGCCGCCCTGGGTCCAGAAGGCGCGTGGCTCGCCGTGCGGCTGGCGCCACACGTACCGTCCGCCCCACCCGCCATGCGCCGGGCTCATCGCACTCGCCAGGCCGTTGTCGATGAGACCGAGGTACGCCGGCGTGTCGCCTTCGTGGATGCAGCACGGATACGGGTAGTGCTTGCCGAGGGGGCCGCGGGCCCGGATGTTGGCGTCGACCCAGGCGTCGGTGAAGGTGCGGAAATCCGCGCCCGGCGCGTTGCGGTAGAAGAGGTCACCGCTGATGCCGGTCCCCGTGGCCTCGGCATACTCCTGCCCGTCCTGCGTCGAGGGCGACGCGATGTAGTGCAGGTCGGGGAACTCGCGACGCAGCCATGCCCCGGCGTCGTCCTGGTCGGAGATCGTGTAGACACGAAGGCGCGAGACGAGTCGCGCGAGTTCGTCGGTCGACAGCTGTGCACGGGCGTCGATCAGCGCCTGCGCGAGAGTGTTGGCACCGCCCCAGGCCGTCACCCACAACGGGCGCGGGTCGTCGCGGCGCATCGCCGCCAGGAGCAGCGCCGAGCCCGCCGTCCCCTTTCCCGCGCCGGTCGCTGCCATGCCGTACCCATCCTGGCCCGCGGCGACGAGACGCTTCAGATCCGCGGCGGCCGGAAACCCGGGAGCGTGGCGAAGCAGATTCGGCTGCACCGCCGCGTAGGCATCGAGCACCGTGTGCAGCACGTCGGGACGCACACCGGTCCTGAGCCAGGTGGACGTGGTCGCCACCAACCCCTCGAGGTCGAAGTGGTTGGCGTAGACGAGCAGTCGCACCAGCGACATCTGGTCGTCCGGCTCGTTGGCGATGTCGGTCAGCACCACCATCCGCACGCGCGACGTGTGCGGGTCGATGCGACTGGCGATGGGATGCGGTGCCGGCGCAGGCGCCTGCGCGGCTGGCATCGCCACGACGCCCAGCGCCAGCACGGCCCCCAGGGATGCCGTCAGCGACGCGGACGCCACACGACGAGCACGGAGTCGACGATCGATGGGCATGGGTAGCTCAGGCCGTCGTGGCCGCGCCCACGGTCGTGGCGTCTGGCACCTCGATCAACCTGCCCGATCGGACGTCGTAGACGTAGCCGTACACGGGGATGCTCGCCGGCACCAGCGGGTGCTGGCGGATGCGCGTGACGTCGTCCACCACGCTCTGCGTCTGGTCCTTGATCGTCAGCCAGTCGATGTACTCGCCCGCCGATGATCCCGGGCCAGTACCGACGTCGGTGAAGCCCTCCGCCGTCAGCTGCGCGGTCTCGAGGCTGCTGCGCAGAAGTCCCCGCATCACGTCGTCGGTGAAGAACAGCATGCCGCAGTCGGTGTGGTGGATGACGAACCACTCGCGCGTGCCGAGCAGCTTGTAGGAGATCACCAGCGACCGGATGGCATCGTCGCTGGCCCGTCCGCCGGCGTTGCGGATCACGTGCGCGTCACCTTCGGCGAGGCCTGCGTACTTGGCCGGGTCGAGGCGAGCGTCCATGCAGGTGAGGATGGCAAAACGGCGCGCGGGGGGGAGCGCAAGGCTGCCCTTGTCGCCGAACGACGCGGCGTAGCTGGCGTTGGCATCGAGGACGGCTTGGCGGGTCTGGCTCACGGGTCTGGCTCCTGGTGCGCCGGTCGGCTGGGCGCGAACGATATCTGCGGACGTGGTGAGGGTCGACGCTATCGCGGACGGTCACGCCCCACAAGCGCGACGTGTGTCACACGCCCGCCACCCTGCCCCTGTTGTCGAGATGTCGCTCTTCCTGTATTCCTTCCCTCGTGCCGCGCATCGCCGTCGTCGGTAGCCTGAACATGGACCTGGTTGTGGTGGCGCCGCGGTTCGCCCAGCCTGGCGAGACGATTGCCGGGGACCGCTTCCTCACGGTGCCGGGCGGCAAGGGCGCGAATCAGGCCGTGGCGGCGCAGCGGCTCGGCGGAGAGGTCGCGATGATCGGCGGCGTCGGCGAGGATGCCTTCGGCGCCAGCATGACGCGCGGGCTGGCCGATGAAGGCATCGACGTGCGGCACGTGGACGTGCGTGCCGGTCATGCCTCCGGGGTGGCGCTGATCACCGTCGACGGTGCCGGGGAGAACACGATCATCGTCGTCGCTGGCGCCAACGGCACGCTCACGCCAGACGACGTGACGCTGGCGCGCGAGGCCATCGAGGCGGCCGACGTGCTGCTGCTGCAACTCGAGATCCCGATGGCGGTGGTGCTGGCGGCGGCGCGCACGGCGCGAGATGCCGGGCGCATCGTGATCCTCAACGCAGCGCCGGCGGCCGCCCTGCCCGACGCGCTGGTGCCGCTGATCGACTACCTCGTGGTGAACGAGACCGAGCTGTTCGCCATCGCGGGCGACGCGGCAGACGACCAGCCGGCGGCGCTGGCGGCGCTGCGCGCCCGCGGGGCTGGCGCCGTGGTGGTGACGCTTGGCGCCGCGGGGGCGCGTCTCGAGCCGCGCGAGGGCGCGGCCAGTCTCGTGCGGGCCTATGTCGTCGAGGTGGTGGACACCACCGCCGCCGGCGATGCCTTCGTCGGGGCGTTCGCGGTCGCCCTGGCGGAAGGACGGCCTGCCGTCGAAGCCCTGCGCCGCGGCAACGCGGCCGGCGCGTTGACGGTGACGAGGGCTGGCGCGCAACCATCGATCCCGACCCGCGCCATCGTCGACGCCTGGCTGGCCGACCGCCTCACGTAGCTGTCGACCTTGCCTCACGTAGCCGTCGACCTCTACCTCACGTAGCTGTCGACCTTCAGGTCGACAGTCGACAGTTTGCCAGCTCGACAGGCGCCCCTCACCGCACCGGCGTGCTCTCGCTGGCGCCGATCAGCGCGCGCATCCGATCCGAGACCTTTGCGGTGGTCGTGCCGTCGCGCCGCACCACGATCAACGCAGCGGCTTCGTGGTCGCGCTCGACGAGCGCCAGACCGCGATCCACGCCGAGCACGCCAATCGCCGTATCCAGTCCGTCGGCATCGATGCCGTGGCGAGACACGACCGTGACGGTGATGTCGTCGACGAGGCCCGTGCGCGACGCCGGGTCGATGACATGCGAGTACCGGCGCCCACCGACATCGAGGTGCTGTTCGGCATTGCCGGAGGTGGACACGGCGCGATGCGTGAGGCGCAGGATCGGCGGGATGGTCGCATCGGTGAGGGAGCCGTCGTGGATGCGGATGCGCCAGCCCGGCTGCCCGGGCGGCGCGTCGCTGCAGGCGATGTCGCCACTCACGGCCACGAGCGCACTGCGCACGCCGGCGCGCGTCACCGCCGCGAGCGCCTCGCTCGCCGCGTAGCCCTTGCCGATGGCACCGACGTCGAGCTGCATCCCGGGGATGTCGAACACCACGGTGCGGCGCGTCTCGTCGAGGGTCACGTGCGTGTAGCCGCTGCGCTGCGCCGCCGCCTGGAGCGCCGCGGCGTCGGGCAGCTGCCTGGCCTTGCGCGCCTCGCGCCACAGCCGAATCACCGGGCCCTGCGTCACGTCGAAGGCGCCCTCGGTCGCTGCCGACAGCCGCAGCGACCGCTTCAGGACCGCGAACAGATCGGCACTCACCGCGACCGGGGTGCGCACCGCCTCGCGCGTCACCCGATTCAGTTCGCTGTCGGGCACGTAGTCCGACAGGATGGCGTTCAACTCGCGAATCCGCGCGAACCCCGCCGTGAAGGCCACCCGCGCCGCGGCCGCGTCGGGCGCGTACACCGTGATGGACACCAGCGTGCCCATGTGGGGCTCGACCCCCTCGAAGCGCTCGAGCGGCGCGTCTGCCGCTGGGAGGGACGCCTCGCCGAGGCGTCCGACCACCCCCAGCAACACGAGCATCATCCCCGCGATCCCGCGCCCCATCTCCATGGCATGTCCCGACCTTCTCATCCGACTTCTGACTTCTGACTTCCGACTTCCGACTTCCAACTTCCAACTTCGGCCTTCCCGGTGCCCGGTGCCCGGTGCCCGGTTCCCGGTTTCCGGTTCCCGGTTCCCGGTCTCCGCGTGGCCCTGCCGTCCCCTACAGTCCGAACACCCGCGTCGCATTGTCGTGCAGCAGCTTGCGCTCGATCGCCATGCTGGCGGCCAGGCGGCGCACGACGGCGATCGTCTGCGCGCCCTGGCACGTCTCGCCGCCGCCCACGTGGTCGTTGCAGTCGCTGCCGTAGAGCAGCTTGTCCTGGTGGCGCGTGAGGAAGTCCCGCGTGAACGCCTCGTCACGCGTCAGCGCGTTGAGGCCCGAGCCGGCCGAGAGGTCGGCGTACATGTTCGGGTAGTCACGAAGATACCGGTCGGTGAGGCCCCCGGGCGTGACGGGCCCCTTCGGATACAGCACCGTCTGATCGCGATGGTTGGCGTCGATGTTGGCCCACCACGTCTGCGCATGCCCGATGAAGGTCACCCGCGGAAACTTCTCGAGCATCGTCGAGAAGCGGTCGAAGCCGTGGTTGTACATGCCGAACTGCCAGTGCATGAGCACGGGGACGCGTCTCGCCTCGGCCAGTCGGTAGATCGCCTGCATCGCCGGCGAATCGCAGGCGACACCGAACTTCTGCTCGGCGATGACGATGGCGCCGCGATCGATCTGTCGCCCGATCTCGTCTGTGGCCCCGTCGAGGTCGGGCACGTCGTTGGCGCCGAAGCGGTAGGCCTGCGGATGCGCCGTCGCGAAGGCGTAACAGGCGTCGTTCCCCAGCGCCTCGGCCTGCAGGCCGTTGGCCTTGCCGTCGTGTGTGGAGGCCCGAGTCGCCGGGCGCCCGGCCGGCAACAGGATGGTCGTGGTGACCCCCATCGCCCGCTGATGCGCCAACAGGACGTCGTCGGGGCGCCCGCTGTAGCCGACGTGCTGGTGGATGTCTATGATGGGGTCTCCCGGCGCCTGGAGGCCAGACGACAGGCGCGGGAACGCCATGCCGGCGACTGCCAGCCCCGAGGTCGAGAGGAACGTCCGCCGAGAAGCCATGCGCCTCATTGTGTCCCGACTTGTCCGCCGTAGCCTCGGCAGAGGCGGGTTCCTCATCGTCTTTTTGCTCGTGGCGGCCGTGCCCGGCGACATGCCGCCAGTCGCGCGAGGCCTCGCGCCGGCGACGCTGCATGGTCAGGCGCCTGCCAGCGCTCGGCCGTGGCCGCCGGGTGTCCAGGCGGTGTCGCCCGCCTCCCCGGCCCTCTCGCCCGACGCCGAGCACGCGACGTTCCATCTCGCACCGGGCTACCGCATCGAGCTCGTGGCCAGTGAGCCGCTCGTGCAGGATCCGGTCGCCATCGATTGGGACACGGCTGGTCGCCTGTGGGTGGTGGAGATGCCGGGCTTCATGCCCGATATCGCCGCGACGGGCGAACACGAACCGGTCGGGCGCATCGTCGTGCTGGAGGACCGCGACGGAAACGGCGTGATGGACCGGCGCACCGTCTTCGCCGACGGGCTGGTGCTGGCGCGCAGCGTGAAGGTGCTGTCGGACGGCGTGCTCGTGGCCGAGCCGCCCAACGTGTGGCTGATGCGCGACACGAACGGCGACCTGCGGATGGACACGAAGACGCGCATCACCGACCAGTTCGGCCGTCTCGACATCGACGTCGAGAACAACGCCAACGGCTTCGACTGGGGGCTCGACAACCGCATGCGCACCGCGGGACAGTCGCGGCTGCACTTCCAGTGGAAGGCCGGCTCGATCCTCGCCGCGCCGTCGCCAATCCGCGGCCAGTGGGGCACGACGCATGATGATGTCGGGCGGACGTTCCGCAATACGAACGAGTCGGCCCTGCACGTCGATCTGGTGGCAGGCGAGTACTTCGCGCGGCATCCGCAGTTGCTGCGCACGCGCGGCAGCTACGAGCGGCTGGCCATGCCGGACAACGACCTCAATGCCGTGTGGCCGGTGCGGCCGACGCCTGGCATCAACCGCGGCTATCAGGCGGGGGTCCGTCGCGCCGACGGCACGCTGGCACGTCACACGTCGGTGTGCACGCCCGTCGTGTACCGCGGCGACCGGTTGCCTGCCGACGCACGCGGCAACGTCTTCGTCGCCGACCCTGCCGCGAACTTGGTGAGCCGCATCACGCTGCGTGAGGAGGGCGTCACGCTTCGCGCGGCCAAGTCTTACGCCAATGCCGAGTTCCTGGCCTCGACCGACGAGCGGTTCCGGCCGGTCCACCTGTCCAATGCCCCGGACGGCGCGCTCTACCTCGTCGATCTCTACCGCGGCGTCGTCGAGCATCGCCTGTCGCTGACGACGTACCTCAAGTCGTACATCGAGGCGCAGGGGCTGCTCGAGCCGAGGGGGATGGGACGCATCTGGCGCATCGTGCAGGATGGCGTCGCGCGCGACACGTCGCCACTGGCGATCGCCACGCCGCAGGCGCTCGTGGCCACGCTGTCGCATCCCAACGGCTGGCGGCGCGACACGGCGCAGCGTCTGCTCGTCGAGCGAGGTGATGCCTCGGTGGCACCGTCGCTCGTGCGGCTCGCGCGCGAGGCGACCGACGAGCGGACGCGACTGCATGCGCTGTGGACGCTCGATGGCCTGGACGCCATCACCGTGGCGCACGTCGAGGCCGCACTGTCGGATGAGTCGCCGCACGTGAGGGCTGCTGCCCTGCGGATCGCGGAGCGCTGGCTCGATGCCCCGACGCCGGCGCTGCGCGCGGCGATCGAGGCGCGTGCCGAAGACGCCGATGCGCGTGTGCGCCTGCAGGCCGCCGCGACGCTGGGCGTGCTGCCGGCCGACGACCGCAAGTGGGAGGCGCTCGCCCGTCTGCTCGCGCGGGCGGGCGATGACCCGATCCTGATCGACGTGGCGCTGACGGGGGCACGTGGCGCCGAAGGGACGCTGCTGGCGCGGCTCGTCCGCCTTCGTGACGTCGACGACGGCCCGCTCGGAGAGCGGGCCCTACCCACGACGACGTCCCCCACCGGGGCGCGAAGTGCGATGGCGATGCTGGCGGCGACGATGTATCGCGGGGGTCGCGATGCCGACGCGCAGACCTGGCTGGCGCGGACGGCAGACGAGGCGGTGCCGGCCTGGCAGCGTGAGGCCCTGATGCACGGGGCAGAGCTGGGCATTCTCGGCGCGCCGATTCCCGGCCAGTTGCCGCCGCTTCCCGCGCTGCCGGGCACCGCGTGCCCGACGTGCCCGGGCGGGCGCCAGAGTGCCGGGGGCGACTACGCCTTCGAGTGGCCCGCGGCTGCCAACTCGTACACGCGTCCGGGCAACGCGACGCCCCCGCTGCGGCTCGCGCGCGCGCCAGAGACGTTCCTGCGCCTCGCCGCGCAGGACACGCCCCTCGGCAAGCAGGCGGCGGCGGTGCTGACGCGCATCACGTGGCCCGGCAAGCCGGGCGACGAGGCCGCGCCCCCGCCGCTCTCGCCGGTCGAGCAGACGCGCTTCGATGAGGGGCGGACGCTTTACGAGGCCATGTGTCAGGCCTGCCACCAGGCCGATGGGCGCGGGCAGCCCGGCCGCGCCGCCAGCCTCGTCGGTTCGCCGATCGCGCTGGCAGGTCCCGAGGTGCCGGTGCGCGTCCTGCTCGGTGGCAAGGAAGGCACCACCGGCCTGATGCCGCCGCTCGGCGCCGGCCTGACCGACGCGCAGGTGGCCAGTGTGCTCACCTACGTGCGCCGCGAGTGGGGCCATGGCGCGTCACCGGTCGACCCGGCGCTCGTCGCGCGCGAGCGCGGCGCCGGCAAGAGCCGCACACGCCCCTGGACCGACGCGGAGCTGATGCGGTCAACGCCCCGGATGTAGGCGTCGGACCGGCGTCGCGGGGTAGGGCCGGCTCTCCTGGGTAGGGCCGGCTCTCCGAGCCGGCCGTCACCGTCAGACCGCCGTCACCGCTGACGCGCGCGCGACGGCCCGTTCGGAGAACGGGCCCTACCCACTGTCGCTGACCGCCGTCCCCCACGGGCGTACAATCCGAGGCATCCCGCTTCCTGGAGTTGCCCGCATGTCCTCGCGTTTCGTTCTCAGCACGGCCCTGCTCGTCGCGGCGGGCATCGGCCTTGTCGCGCGCGGGCAACAACCCGCGCCGGCCCAACCCGTCCTTGGCACGCGCACCGTCGCGCTGCTCGCCGTCGACGGTCTGAAGTTCAAGGACCTGAACAAGAACGGCAGGCTCGACGTGTACGAGGACTGGCGCAAGCCAGCCGACGTGCGCGCCGCTGACCTCGTATCGCAAATGACGCTCGAGGAGAAGGCCGGCCTGATGGTCAGCCCGACGCTGGTGATGGGCCCGGACGGCACGGTGAACGAAGAAGCGCGCACGATGCCCAACCCGTTCGGTGGCCCGTCGTGGACGATGCCGGGGACGTCGGATGCGCTGCTGACGCTGCACATCCGACAGTTCATCAACCGCGCCAACGTCAGCCCGCGCGTGATGGTCAACGGTCTCAACGGCGTGCAGGCGATCGCCGAGACGTCGCGCCTCGGCATCCCGGCGTTCTTCGTCACCAACCCGCGCAACCATCTCGGCGGCACCGCGGTGGTGGGCATCCAGGAAGCGGGCGGCAGCTTCTCGCAGTGGCCGGGCTCGCTGGGCCTGGCGGCGACGCGTGACATGGCCCTCGTGGAAGCGTTCTCGCGCATCTCGGCCGAGGAGCACATCGCCGTGGGCATCAGAGGCGCCTACCATCCGCAGATCGACCTCGCGACCGAACCGCGCTGGGCGCGCATCTCGGGGACGTTCGGCGAGGATGCCGAGCTGACGAGCGACATCGCCCGCGCCATGGTGCGCGGCTTCCAGGGGCCCACACTCGGCCCGAAGAGCGTGGCGCTGATCTTCAAGCACTTCCCGAGCGGCGGACCCGCCATCGGCGGGCAGGACTCCCACTTCGAGTACGGCAAGTACGCGGTCTACCCCGGCAAGAACCTCGAATACCACATCAAGCCGTTCAAGGCGGCCATCGATGCGGGCGCGGTGGCCATCATGCCGTACTACTCGATCCCGAAGGACATCACCACCGAACAGGTGGGCATGTCGTACAGCAAGGAGATCGTCACCGATCTGCTGCGCACGCGGCTCGGCTTCACGGGCGTCGTCAACTCCGACTCCGGCATCACCACGAGCATGGTGTGGGGCGTGGAGTCGCTCACCGTCGAGCAGCGCTACAAGAAGGGCATCGAGGCCGGCGTCGACATCTACAGCAATGACGCCACGCCCGAGCATGTCGTGAACCTCGTCAAGAAGGGCGAGCTGACGGAAGCGCGCGTCGACGAGTCGGCGCGACGCATCCTGCGCGTACGCCTCGGTCTCGGCATCTTCGAGAACCCGTACGCGGATGCCGACCACGCCGAGCGCGTGATCCGCAACGCGGCGTTCCAGAAGCAGGGCCTCGAGGCGCAGCGCAAGTCGCTGGTGCTGCTGCACGACCAGAAGCAGGTGCTGCCACTCAAGGGCGGCGCCAAGGTGTATGCCGAGGGCGTCGATCCGAAGGTCCTCGCCGTGCGCGGCTTCACCGTCGTCGCCACGCCGGAGGAAGCCGACATTGCCGTGCTGCGCGTGACGTTCTCGGAGGTCGCGACCGAGGTGCCGGGCGCGCGGCCGATGGGTCCGCGTGCAGGTGGCGGCCGGGGGCCCGGGGCAGGGGCGGGTCAGG